>JBGPJR010000239.1:0-3644 GCA_041485545.1 Terriglobia bacterium | reverse complement strand
TCGCGAGGTACAGCCGCTGATGCCTTCTTTGGTTGGCCAAATCTTGCAGGGCGCTGCGGCGCTCGCCCAGGGCTTCCAGGTCACCTTTCGGCACCTGTTCCGCCCCACCGTAACGGAGAACTATCCGGATGAGCCCCCTCATTTTGAGGCCCGCTACCGCGGCTTGCACATTCTGCAGCGCGACGAAGAAGGCTTGGAAAAGTGCGTCGGCTGCTTCCTGTGCGCCGCTGCCTGTCCCGCCAACTGCATCTATATCGAGGCGGCGGAAAACACCGCCGAGCGCCGCAGCGCCCTGCAAGATTTGGCCAACCAAAGAAGGCATCAGCGGCTGTACCTCGCGATACTCCCCAATTTCCGCAGTATAGCAGGTGGAAAGGTGGCCCCGATGGCAGGAGGCGGGCGGGGGCTCAGCGGTGATCGTCTTTGCGCCGCTCGCTGCGAGACCGCAGCAACTCGTCGAAGCGGGTCTTCTGCTCGTCGGTGAGAATGCCCCGGATGCGGGTGTTGCTTTCCTGGCGAATGGAGTCGATTTGCAGCTCTTGCTGGTGAAACTCGCCGCGCGTCTCCTCCAGGATCTGCGACAATTGCTGCGCCTGCTCCGGGGACAGATGCAACTGCCCGGTGAACCACTCCACGGCGCGCTTATGGTTCGGTGGCGTATTGGGCGCGGGGTCCCGTCCGGAACGAGCCGCCAGGCCCGCGTCCGCCGAAACGCTCATCCGGCGCCACAGATTGGCTCCCACGGCCCCGCTCAACAGGCCGCACAAGAAGATCAGCACCAAGAACAACCTAGCGCGTTTTGATACTGCCAGCATACCGCCCTTCCGCAAACTTCTTTTACTGTTCTTCCGGCACGCCCACCAGCGTCACCATGACCAATTCCTGGGCCTGATCTCCGTGGGAGAACGACATCTGCGAAAATTCCGCAGCGGGATATTCGGTTTCCGCCAGCCCGTCGTAGGCGAAGCTGTCGCGGCCCTCAAAGGTCAGCGACCAAGCCACCAGCAGCAGGCAGAGAACCCCCAGCGGATAAGCCAGGCGCCAGCGCATTGCAGCCTCCAGGCTGGCAAACCAGCTGCCCTGCCGCTCCCGCTCAATGGACCGCTGCACGCGATAATAGAAATCCGGCCCCGGCTGGGGAGGAGCTTCCACCGGCATCAGCCAGTCCAGACACAAACGGGCTTCCTGAGCGGCCGTCAGCGCTTGCTGGCAGGAGGGGCAATTCGCCATGTGGCGTTCCAAATCCGTTCTTCGGGCCGGTTCCAGCGTTTCGCTCAAGTAGTCTTCAATGAGATGTTTCATGCGACACAACATACGTCTCCCCTCCTCCTTTCACCTCCGCCGCAACAACCTCTTGCGGGCCAGATGGGCCAGTTTGCGCCGGGCGCGGAACAGCTTGACCTTGACCGTGTTCTCATTGCAGGCAAACATCCCGGACAAGTCTTCAATGGAGTAGCCCTCCACTTCCTTCATCAGGAGCAAAAGGCGTTCTTCCTCCGATAGCCTGCCGAGCAGAAGGGAAACCATCTGCCCTAACTCGGCCCGGCGCTGGGGGGACGGGTCCGCAGCGCGGGCGTTCGCCATCTGGCGCGCTTCGTTCTCGGTCATCTCCGAGACGCACAGGAGACGCTGTGAGCGGCGCTTCCGTAAATGGTTGTAACACTCGTTCACGGTGATCTTGTAAATCCAGGTGATGAGCGCGGCGCGCAGGTCAAAATCGCGGATGTGAAAATAGACCTTGGTAAAGACCTGCTGGGCAATGTCCTCTACGTCTTCCCGGCTGCGCACCAGAGTGTGCGCGATGGCAAAGACGCGGCCCTGGTACCGCTCCACCAGGACCCGAAATGCTTCCGGATCACCGGACTGGCAGTTGCGCACCAAGACGCGCTCCCAGTCCAACTGGTTGTTCGGGACAGCCTCAGTCAGCACTTCCGGAATAGGCAGCGCTACTTCCACGTTGGGTGGGACGTCTATGGCCATGTTTCGGTTACAGGAATTTTTCCCCGCCCGCGCAGGTTCCCCGGAAACCTCCGGTATCCTCAGGCTTTGATGCCTATTCTAGCGCAAATGGCCGCTCGCAGAGGACATTCTTTTCGGATGGCTGGTTGGGGAAACCGGCGAGGCGAATGCCAGGCGAATCTGCCCATTGCCTTACTCCCACTCAATGGTACCGGGGGGCTTGGAGGAAATATCGTAGGCGACGCGGCTGATGCCCCGCACCTCGTTGACAATGCGGTTGGAAATGGTTTCCAGCAACTCATAGGGCAACCGCACCCAGTCGGCCGTCATGCCGTCTTCGGAGTGCACCGCCCTTAGCACCACGGTGTAGCCGTAGGTGCGCTGGTCGCCCATCACGCCCACGCTGCGCACCGGCAACAAGACCGCAAACGACTGCCAGATACTCTCATAGAGCGAAGCCCCGCGGATTTCTTCCTGGACAATCTCATCGGCGCCGCGCAACAGCTCCAGCCGCTCCTCGGTGACCTCCCCGACAACGCGCACGGCCAGGCCCGGACCGGGGAATGGCTGGCGGCTGAGAATCTCCGGGTCCAGGCCCAGGTCTGCTCCCACCCGCCGCACCTCGTCTTTGAACAGCTCCCGCAAGGGCTCGATCAGCCGCAGGTGCATCTTCTCCGGCAGGCCGCCTACGTTGTGATGCGTTTTGATGGTCGCCGAAGGTCCCCGCACCGACACCGACTCGATCACGTCGGGGTAAAGCGTGCCCTGCACCAGAAACGCCACGTGCCCCAGCCGCGCCGCTTCTTCTTCAAACACGCGGATGAACTCGTTGCCGATGATGCGGCGCTTCTGCTCCGGTTCCACCGCGCCTTTCAATTTGTCGAGGAAGCGCGCCGCGGCGTTGACGCCGGTGACGTTCAGCCCCATCCGCTGCAAGGTGGCCAGCACCGTCTGGAATTCGTTTTTTCGCAGCAGGCCGTTGTCCACAAAAATGCAGTGCAGGCGTTCGCCGATGGCGCGATGCACCAGCGTTGCCGCCACCGTGGAATCCACGCCACCGCTCAGCGCACAGAGCGCCGCGCCGCCGCCCACTTGCTGACGCACTGCGGCAACGGTGTGCTCGATGAAGGATTGCGGGGTCCAGTCAGGCTGAGCCTTGCAAATGTCAAAGACGAAATTGGCGAGAATCTCGTCTCCATGCGCGGTGTGGCGCACCTCGGGATGGAACTGCACGGCGTAGATGTTTCGCTGCGGGTCTTCGATGGCGCTGATGGCCGAGCCGGTTTTCGCCGTCATGCGGAAGCCGGAAGGCAGCTCAACCACTTCGTCGCCGTGGCTCATCCAGATCGGCAAGGGCGAGGGGATGGCACGGAACAGCCGCGAGCCGTCGAGAATCTCCAGTTGCGCGCGGCCGTATTCTCTTTTCCCCAATGCACTGACGGTTCCCCCGTGATCTGCGCTCACACGCTGCAAACCGTAGCAGATCCCCAGTATGGGAAGGCCCGCATCGTATATCCGCGCATCCACGGTGGGGGAACCGGCTTCATAGACTGAGTAGGGCGAGCCGGAGAGGATGATCCCTTTCGCAGTTGCGAGGTCCAGCTCATCGATTCTGGAGTCACCTCGCACGATTTCACAGTAGACACCAAGCTGCCGGATCCGGCGCCCGATGAGCTGGGTGCTCT
>JBGPJR010000238.1:0-3659 GCA_041485545.1 Terriglobia bacterium | reverse complement strand
GATAGAACTTGAGCGAGCGTTCCAAGTCATCCACACCCAGCGTGATCAGTGTTATCCGTGGTTTCATGCCCTTGTGTCCTAAACTTTAGGAGTGCTGCTGTTCGGCGACGCACTGGAAAGCCTCGGCGGCCGCCTTCAACGTCATTTCGAGGTCGCGGTCGGTGTGTGCCGCCGAGACGAACCAGGTCTCGAACTGCGACGGGGGCAGGAGCACGCCCCGCTCCAGCATGGCCTGGAAAAACAGCGCAAAGCGCTCCCGGCTGGCGCCGGCGGCGCTCTGGAAATCCACCACCGGGCCACGCGTGAAAAACCCGGTGAGCATGGAGCCAACCCGGTTGCTGCAATAATCCACGTGAGCACTTCGAGCGGCTTCGCAAAGCCCGTCCTCCAGGCGCTGCGCTCGCTGTTCCAGGTCGGCATAGAGGGACGACCGGCGGCGCAGCTCCTCAAGGACTGCGATCCCAGCAGCCACGGCCAGCGGGTTGCCCGCCAGCGTTCCGGCCTGATACACGGGGCCCTCCGGAGCGACGCGGTCCATAATGTCCGCGCGGCCTCCGTAGGCGCCCACGGGCAGGCCGCCTCCGATGATCTTCCCGAGCGTGGTGAGGTCCGGGAGAATCCCGTACAGTTCCTGCGCTCCGCCAATGCCCAGGCGGAATCCGGTGATGACTTCGTCAAAAATCAGCAGCGCCTCATCCTGCGCCGTCACTTCACGCAGCGTTTTCAAAAATCCTTCGGCGGGTGGAACGCAGCCCATGTTGCCGGCGACCGGCTCGACAATCACCGCGGCAATCTTCCCGGCGTGCTGAGCAAAGAGCTGGCGGAGCGCGGCGGGATCGTTGTAGGGCGCCGTGAGGGTGAGTCCCGCAAACTCCTCCGGCACGCCGGCCGAGTCCGGCAGCGAAAAGGTAGCCACGCCGGAGCCGGCTTTGACCAGCAGGGAGTCCACGTGGCCGTGGTAGCAGCCTTCGAACTTCACAATCAGCTTGCGGCCGGTGAAGCCGCGCGCCAGCCGGATGGCGCTCATGGTGGCTTCGGTGCCGGAGCTGACCAGCCGCACCTTCTCGATGGAGGGGACCGCTTCGGTAATCAGCTCGGCCAGGCGCACCTCGGACTCCGTGGGAAGGCCGTAGGCCGAGCCGCGCTCCAGCGCCCCCTGCACGGCGCGTTCAATATCGTAATGCGCATGCCCCAGCAGCAGCGGCCCCCACGCCCCGATGTAATCAATGTAGTGGTTCCCGTCGGCGTCCACTACCTCCGAGCCGCGCGCCCGGGTGATAAAGACCGGCGTCGTCCCGACGGCACGAAAAGCTCGTACCGGCGAGTTGACTCCGCCGGGAATCGAACGCAGCGCCCGTTCATACAATTCGGCGGAGCGCGGTCTCTTGGCAGCCGTTTTGGAAGGGGACTTGCTCATCGAACGCACCGGATGGGAGCCTCATTGTAGCACGGGCAAAGTCGCGGACGCCCCGCTCGAACCTGCTGCTCCGGCGCGCGGCAGGCAGACCCGTCGCGCTTCCGATACAATGGAGGTGAAGGATTTGTCGCGCGACCCTTCGTCATGACTTCGGTTCAACCCATCCAGGAGCTACTCCAGGAAGTGGCGTCCAGCGCCGAGTTTCGGGGCTTGGTGCGCGAGCTGGAAGGCTCGGCACGCACCGGCGCCGCGGTGCGCGTCGGTGGCCTGACCGAGGCCGCCAAGACGTTGTGCGCGGCGCTACTACGGCGGCAATTGCGTGCTTCGGTGCTCTACGTCACGGCGAACAATCGCCAGGCGGAGAAGGCCTTCGATTTGTTACAGGCCTGGACCCACCTGTTGGGAGAGCCAGCACCCCTGCTCATTCCTGCGCACGATGTGCACCCCTATGAGGAACTTTCACCCCACGCCGATATCAGCGAGAAACGCGCGCTGAACCTGGCCAAGCTTGCCGCTGGCGAAGAGGCTCTTGTGGCGGTCCCCCTGGCGGCAGCGGCCAGCCGCACGGAGCCCGCGCAGTTCTACCGCGGACTGGTGCGCCACATCCGCCGCGGCGACGCCTGGGATCTCTCCGAACTAGTCGAATATCTCCAAGCCGTCGGCTACACGCGCTATGACCCGGTGGAGATGCCGGGCCAGTTTTCCTTGCGCGGGGGCATTCTGGACGTCTACTCCCCGGAATCCCGACGGCCGGTTCGCTTGGAGCTGTTTGGGGACGAGGTCGAATCGCTGCGCGAGTTCGATCCCGAGACGCAGCGTTCCGTAGGCCCGCTGGAGCGCGTCGCGCTCCTGCCGCTGACGGAGTTCCCGTTTCGCCGGGAGATCCTGGAGAAGCTATCGGCGCACGTGGGCGGGTTGCACACCGACACGTACATTCCCAGCGAGCCGTTCCCGGGCTGGGAATTCCTGGTGCCTCTGGTGCAGCCTCTGTCCAGCACATTCCTGGAACTGAGCGGCAAGGCCATCCTGTTTTTGGACGAACCCGCGGAACTGCAGCGTGAGATGGAGCGCCTCTGGGTACTGCTGGAGGCCGAACTGCGCCAGGCGCAAGAGGCCGGCCGCCCCGCGGCAGCGGCGGAACAGTTCTATCTGCACTGGGAAGAATTCCTGGAGCAGGCGCAGAGGCGCCCGGTGGTGCATGCGGAGGAACTGGGCTGGAGCGGTCCTCCATCCGGCGGGACGGCGTTTGCCTTTTCCTCCCGCCCGGCGCCGAACCTCCACGGCAATCTTCCGCTCTGGCTGGCCGAGATCCAGAACCTGCTGCAGCAGGAATTTCGCGTTCTCGTGCTGACGAGCGGCACCGGCGAGACCGACCGGCTCGCCGAGCTGCTCGCCGAGCACCGCATTCCGTTCCGCCGGGCGGAGCGGGTACGCGAACGGACCGCGACGCGTGGGTTCGGCTATGGAGAAGAAGACCTCGCCTTGCCCGCGTGCTGGATCGGCCGGGGAGGATTGGCCCACGGCGTCTCCTTTCCCGCGCAGCGGCTAATCGTTTTCGGCCATCAGGATCTCTTTGAAACCTCTCCCGCCGCCGTGCGCCCGGCCGCCAGCCGTTCGGCCACGTCCGTCTTCCTTTCCGATTTCCGCGATCTGAAGCCGGGCGACTGCGTGGTGCATGTGGAGCACGGCATTGGATGCTATCGCGGGCTGAAGGAGATCGAGGCCGGAGGCATGCCGCAGGAATTCATGGAACTGGAATACCGCGAGGGCGACCGGCTCTATGTGCCGCTGACGCGGCTCGATTTGGTGCAGCAATATCGCGGCACCGACGGCGCGCAGCCGCCGCTGGACCGGCTCGGGGGCGCCACGTGGGCGCGCACTCGCTCGCGCGTTCAGAAAGCGATGCGAGCGATGGCGGAGGAACTTTTGAAGCTCTACGCGCAGCGCGAACTGAGCCCGGGGTTTGCATTTGCCGACAACAATCCCTGGCAGCAGGAACTGGAAGAGTCCTTCGAATATGAGGAGACGCCGGACCAGCTGCGGACCATCGAGGAGGTGCGCCGCGATATGGAAAAGCCCGGGCCCATGGACCGGCTGGTCTGCGGCGACGTCGGCTACGGTAAAACCGAAGTGGCCATGCGCGCCGCCTTCCGCGCCGCGCTCCACGGCAAGCAGGTGGCCGTGCTCGCGCCCACCACCGTGCTCGCCTTCCAGCATCATGAGACCTTTCGCCAGCGCTTCG
>JBGPJR010000237.1:0-3702 GCA_041485545.1 Terriglobia bacterium | reverse complement strand
ACCAGTCGCTGCCTTCGGCGACCAGTAATTCCTCCAGCGCCAGCGCGCGCTGCTCCGCCGAGGCTGTCGCCTCCTGTTCCGCAAGGACCTCGCGCGCTTCCGCCAGCAGATCCCAGGCCTGGTTGTCCTCCTCGGTGCCGATCCAGATGTCGAAATTGGCGTTGATCCAGGAGCCGGGGACCAGCCGCGGCAGCGGCTGTACTTCCCGGTGGCGATCCAGCGCTTCGGAGACCGTCACGCATTCCAGGCGTTGCTCCTCAGACAGGAGCCGATACAGCGCCCGGAGAAACGGACGGCCGTTCTGTCGGAAGTATTCCCACGCATTCTCCCCGTCCAGAATGATCGGGAACAGGACGTCCCGGCCGCTCTGCGTCAGCGGCTGCACGGATTGCAGGATGCGCCGGACCAGATCCGCGGCGGCGGCATCCGGGTCCATGCGGCTGTAGACGAAGCCGATCAAATCCGACAGTTCCTGGTCGCGAAACAACATGTGGATGGGACTGCTGGACGTATCGAAACGGTAGGCAGTATACAGCCGGTCGGAATTGACCATCGTACCCCCGCCATCGCGGTAGAAGTAGACGCCGGTGGAGTTCGTCAGCACTCTCTGGTCGGTTGCGATCCAACGAAAGCCCAGCGAGGCGCACAGTTCCAACACTTCTTGCGAAACGGAACCCTCCGAGGGCCAGACCCCCCGCGGCTTGCGGGAAAACATACGCTCATGCAGTGCCGTGGCGCGCTCCAGCTGTAACCGCGCATCTTCCGGGTGACGAAAACGCCGGCGCGGCAGCGTTACGCCCGGATGCGCTTCTGTGGCGATGTGGTTGTCGCACAGCAGCGGCAAGATCGGATGGTAGAAGGGCGACGTGGAGATCTCGATCTGGCCACGTTCCTGCGCCAGCCGGTAGGCCGGGATGACCTTCTGCAGCAGTTCCTGCTGCTTGCTGCGCAGGGTTTGCTGGTCGTCCAACGTGAAGCGCTCGCCCTTTTCGACCAGCTCCCGAATGTCCGCGTCGCCGGCGAGAAACATTTCGTCGAACCACGCCAGCTGCGAAAGCACTTGCAAATCTCGCAAGTCTTGCGACGAAAAAAAAGGCAGTGCTTCCTCGGCTCGGAAGTGATACGTCTTCAGGCGCTCCCACAATTCGCGATACCGCGGGAAGCGGGAGATGAGGTTGTCCACGTTGGCCTGGAAAAGAACCTGCAATGCGAACAACCGCTCCTCCGACTCCAGTTCATCGGCGGGTCGGTAGGCGATCTCCTGGAGCGGCTCCTGGGCCGTTCCGTTGGCGTATTCCTCCAGCTGCAGCAACAGCGACGGCACCAGGTTGAAGGTCTGGTGGATCTGCGGAAACTCCTCGAGCAGCGCCACCATCCCAAGGTAGTCTTTCAAGCCATGTAAGCGGACCCACGGAAGACGGTACTGGCCCGTCACCAGGTCCTTGTAGTAGGGCTGGTGCATGTGCCAGAGGAACACCAGCCGGATTTTGCCTTCTGCCATGTTGCGCCCTTGGCGGCCTTCCCCCTATCGGGTGTCGAGAGAAGGCGAAGTCGGTGCGGATCTAGATCAGCTTCCCGCTAAGGCTCCGATTTGTTGTGCGGGAATGAGCTTCGCCCGCGCGGTGTCACGCGGCGGGGCTCCGGCGCAGGACAAGCTACTAATGATCCGCTGTGAGAAACGTTCTGGAGATATGATCATGCCAGTAGAGTTTCTCTTCATCTAGGGCTGCCCACAAGAACCCTAGCAGGAAGGAACCCCCGCTGACAACCACTCCGATCAATCGCCACAGGCGCTGCCGCCGCGCTGCAGGCGACCCGTCAAAATTCACCAGCCGCAGGCCCGCCCGGTGCATTCCGGGCGTGCGCTCGGAGCGCACCAGAAACAGGGAACCGTACAGAACTACTAGGACCAGTCCGCCACAGGCTATGCCCCCGAGCAATGCGGGGTTGCGCGAGAGCGGGACGCCCAGCAGGGGCAGCGGCGTAAGGAACGCGAGAAACGCTCCGGTCAGGAAGGCCAAGTCCACGCAGTGTCCCATCATCCGAAGGCGCAGCGGCGCGACCGCCAGCACCCGCCAAGCTGTCTCCTCCGGCGTGTGAGGCGAGGGAAACGCCATCCCGATCTGTGGCGTCTGGGATGAGGTTTCGCTGCCGGCGCGGGGCTTTCGGGACGGCTGCCGATTCGGCGCCTCTTCGCTCGAAGGTGCCGGAACGTGCGTTTCAGAAACCGGCGGGGCGGGGAAAGAAACGATCTTGCCAGTGAATTCGGGTTCTATGAACGGGAGCGCCAGCGAGGGATTCGACTGCCGCGAGCGGAATCGCTGCACGCGCATTTGCAGTTCCTGGCGCAAGTGCTCCGGGAACGCTGGCGGAAGCGGCTTGGGAGGGGGCGCGCGGTGGATCTGCTGCTTGTGCGGGACGGGTGCTGACGCTGCCTGCGCGTGTGCTGTCGCGTCCACAGCGAGATTCCCTGCGGCACCGCCCGCACCCGGCAGCGGAAGGCGCCGACCGCATTTTTGACAGCGCGTCTCCCACTCTCCGTTTTGCCGGCTGCAGGCCGGACAGTTTCTTAGATGTACCGTCCTCACATTTTGTTCCATCGCGCAGTCGGTTCTCGCGGTCCCGGCCCGCCTTGCAATGCGTTGGCGGCGCGTGCTACTTTCCGCAACAGGCCCCTGTGCCGCGCCGCAGGGGCTGAAGACCCGCTGCACGCATGTCGAAACAGAAGCCAGGTCCCTTTGTTAGCATAGCGTTTCTTCTTTGTCAGCCCCTATTTGTCGCCGTTGCGATCCGTGCGCAGGTGCCTTTTGAGCTACAGGCCCCGCAAGAACGGCACATGGTCGTGCTGCGGGCCGAAACGCAACAGCGGATTGGCGACGCCTACCATCTTTCCGGTCAAGTCGAAGTCCTCTACGGCTCTATGCGGATGACGGCCGACCAAGTGGACTACAACAGCGCGAGCGGAGAGCTGACCGCCGCCGGCAACGTCGAGTTCACGGAGCCCACCCAAAGCGAACAGATCCGCGCCCGCCGTGCCGAATACAATCTGCGGCAGGAGACCGGACGTTTTGATGACGTGGAGGGCAGCGTGGGCGGGCTGGCCCGTCCCAGTTCCGCGATGCTCACCACCACCAACCCGTTCTACTTCACTGCCCAGCGAGTCGACCGCGTCGAGCCGGGTATCTACCGCGTTTACAACGCCGAGGTCACCGTCTGCTCTCCGCCGCGGCCCACCTGGACGTTTCACACTCCGGCAGCGACCATTCGCCCCGGCGACAGCGCCTGGATCCGGCACGCGCAATTCCGCCTCTGGAACCTCCCGGTGTTCTATCTTCCGGTCGTGTATCGTTCGCTGGAACGCCAGCCGCGCAACTCCGGCTTCCTCGCGCCGAGCGTCGGAAACAACTCACGGCTCGGCTTTGTCTTCGGCGAGTCGTTTTTCTGGGCTATCAGCCGCAGTATGGATGCCGAGGTGGGCGCCGAGTACCTGAGCAAGCGCGGCTGGTCGCAACAGGGCTCTTTCCGCGTGGTGCCGAACGCCACGAGCTACTTCCGAGCCTCCTACTACGGCGTGGCGGACCGCGGCTTCGGACCGCAGAAAACGGACCAGGGCGGTTATACCGTCTCGGGCGAAGGCGTCGCGCTGCTGCCCGGAGGCTTTCGGGGGGTGCTCGACTTCAGCCACCTCAGCTCGCTCGTGTT
>JBGPJR010000236.1:0-3707 GCA_041485545.1 Terriglobia bacterium | reverse complement strand
TTCGAATGTTTCTTGTCTACCCAAGAAAACAAAGCGCCCGGGGCCTTTGTTGCCCCGTTCCACATTTGTCACACCGCACCGGCGGATCCTCTGAGTCGTAGAAGCCGCACCTCTGTTGGCCGATAGGTCAAGGTGGATTGCTCCCTGGGGCGTGCCGCCCTCCAGACGTGAGGTTCGTGTTAAGAGGAGGGCGTATGAGTTTCTCTGGAATTCGCGCGTTAGTTCTCGCAGGGGTTCTGATCGGTCTGGTGATGGCCACCGGCTCTTTGTGTTTCCCAGCCAGCTCAATCCGAGCCGCCTATGGGAATAGTCTGCAAAGTCCGCCGGAGGCTTTAGTGATAACATGAGCGGCGTGGACCAGGACCGACTCGGTGTTCCTCTCTACCGGCCCTACGAAAGGCTGATTGCCATTCGCATCCGCTGCAAAGAGTTCTCGGTACCGGAGAACCAGATCCTGCTGCGCGCCTTCCAATACCTTTCCCCGGAAACCATCTCCTACGGGCGCTACTGCTGGAACGAGGAGTGCCAATACTGCCGCGTGAGTGCCAAGCGGCCGGGCGGGGAAAGGATCACGCAAGCGCTTTCCTGCAAGATGATTGCGGAGGAGGGCTTGGAAGTCTACGAGCTTTCCGCTGAGCTGACCTGGAACCTGCGGCGATTAATCCAACCCGAGGCCCCGGCGCACGGTACTACGAGCGAGCAGCCGCCTTCCGCTCCGTAGCGCGCGCGAGCGGCGCCGGAGCATTCCAGGCAAATGCGGGGAAGGTCGAGAGCGTGGAAAAGCCGATCCTCTCGTACAGCCGGACCGCGCCGGCATTGGCGGCTGTGACCGTCAAGGTGGCCGCCTGAAAACCCCGTTGGCGCAACGACTCCAGGCCATGCGTGAGCAGGTGGCGGCCAATGCCTTGGCCGTGCAGATCCGGCGCCACGCACAACTGCGTTATGTGGGCCACCCGGTCGCTCACCACGCTGGTGAGGATCATGCCGCACAGGCGAGCATCCGCAGAAAAAGCCAGATAGGACGCCGATGGGTCAAAGGTCCCGCAACCCGGGTACTGAATGATGTTTTCCAGGAACCGCTCGGCCCCGGCGCGGGAGAGATACTGGTCGCTGATGCGGCTGTCGATGTGGGCGCGGTAGGCCCTGGTGATGAGGTCGGCGGCGTCGGAGAACCAGCGTCCTTCCCAAGCTTTCAGGTTAACGTTCGGCACTGGTACGCGCCTGTCCGGGGCATTCTTTGGCGCCAGTTCCAGCAGCAGGAATTTCCGGTCGTAGGTCTCAAATCCCTGAGAGCGGAAGAACTCGCGGACGTTCGCCGTGTCCATCTGAATCAACTGGGCCTCCACGCGCCGGACCGTGGGTGTTGCCAGCAGCGTTTCGACCAGGTGCGTCAGCAGTCTGGTCTCGATGGTCCCGTCGCGAAAGCGGCGGCTCACGAAAGCATCCCCGATGAGTCCTTTGTGGCCCTCGCAAATATAGAAGCTGTAGGCAACGGCGCGCCCGTCCTCGACGGCGGCGTAGCCGGTGAGGGCGCGGCCCTGCAGATAGCGGCATACCATGGACGCCGTGGCCGAATAGTCCCAGCGCAGCGACTCCATCCAGACCAGCTGCTCTTCCTCTAGCAGCGGCTCCAGGTCGGACGGGCGTAGCAGGCGCAGGTCCAAAATTTCCATAAGTGAGTGGGAGCGAATTATAACATTGTCTGCACGCCGTGCGTGTTACCGCTGGGGCATCCCCGACCCTCCAATTCGATTCCTGTGCTGTGGTATGCTCGAAATGTCTAGTCTTTCAGGAAAAGAGTGCTGTGAAACAAGTCTTGCAAGCGTGGAGGAAGATCCTGTCCGGCTATACGCCGATTCTCTCCATCGAGATTACGCGGGAATGCCCACTGAGCTGTCCCGGCTGCTATGCCTATAATCCGGAGCACCTGGGCGGCGCGACCACGCTCCGCCAGCTCAGCGACCGCAAGGGCCCGGAGCTGGTCCAGGGCGTTTTGCAATTGGTCAAGCAGCACCGGCCTTCTCAGGTGAGCATCGTGGGCGGCGAGCCGCTGGTCCGCTACCGGGAGCTGAATGAGCTGCTGCCCCGGCTGGCCGCTATGGACATCGCCGTTCAGGTCGTGACCAGCGCCGTGCGGCCCATCCCGCAGCAATGGACAAGGATTCCGCAGCTGTGCATCTCCGTTTCCGTGGATGGCTTGCAGCCCGAGCATGACCTGCGCCGCAAACCGGCTACCTACGAGCGAATCTTGCAGAATATCGCTGGACATCAGATTAGCGTGCACTGTACGGTGACCCGGCAGCAGGTGAGCCGCGCGGGATACTTGGAAGAGTTCGTGCGCTTCTGGTCCGGCCAGCCCGCCACCAAGCGAATCTGGATGAGTCTGTATACGCCGCAGATCGGCGAAGTCTCTGCCGAGCAGTTGACGCCCGCCGACCGGGAGCGCGTGCTGGCGGAGTTGCGCCTCTTGCGGACGCGCTACCCCAAGCTCGACATGCCGCTCGGGTTGCTCGCGGCTTACGCCGCGCCGCCGCGTTCGCCCGGCGAGTGCACCTTCGCACGGTTGACGCATTGCGTCTCAGCCGACCTGAAGAAACAGATTACGCCCTGCCAGTTTGGCGGCAACCCCGATTGCAGCCAGTGCGGCTGCATGGCATCGGCAGCACTCGCGGCTATCTCCCGGCATCAGTTGGTGCCTGGACTCCAGATCGGCACCCTAGTGAATGCCTCTCTCCAAGTGGGAGAGGTCGCCCGCCGGGTCCGCAGCGGCTTCCGCCCTGGAAGCGGTGACTCGGCTCCCTCCGAGCAAGCCGCTCTCTCGTCCTAAAGCGAGGTCAACTACCGGCCGCCGGTTCCGGCATCCAGGCGGAGTTTTCCGGTGTAGATGGCCATGCCCACCGCGGCATCCATGCCCAGGTCTTCCAGCGCCTGGACCTCTTCCATGGTGGTAATCCCGCCGGCCGCAATGATAGGCAGCTCGGTCACTTTGCGCAGGCGGCGGAACCACCGCAGGTTCGTCCCCCGCATCATGCCTTCCTTGTCCACATAGGTGCACAAGAAACCCGCGCAATAACCTTCCAGCTTCGGGATCATATCTTCGGCGCGAAGTTTGGTGCTGGCGCGCCAGCCGCGCACGACGATCTTGCCGCGCGCCGTGTCCAGCGCGATCATCAGGCGCTTCTTCCCCACGGCGCGGCGCGCGGCCGCCAGAAACTTGCGATGGATGCCCTCTTCGGAGAATGCCGCCGTCCCGATAATGATTTGCTTCGCCCCCAGCGCTGCCAGTTCCTTCGCCCGCGCGACGGTCCGCACGCCGCCTCCCACTCGGCACGGCACTTTGCCGCAAATGCGCGCGACCAGCTTGTCATTGTCCCCTTGGCCGAGCGCCGCATCCAGATCAATGACGTGGATGATCGGGAAACTCCTGAACTTCCGTACCATCTCCATCGGATCAGCTTCCAGGGCTTTCCGGCGGCCGCGCACCAGTTGCACGGCCTTGCCATCCATCAAATCAATGCAGGGAATAATCATTGCATCAGAGCCGCGACCGTGAGGGAGCGGTCAATTGAAGAAGGGAAAGCAGATCCCTCGCTCGGCTCGGGATGACATCAGGGGAAAAGTTGATACCCCTACCCGGTGGTCATGGAGTTGAGGAAGTCGGCGTTGGTTTTGGTTTTGCTGAGCTTATCGAGCAGCAGCTCCATGGC
>JBGPJR010000235.1:0-3716 GCA_041485545.1 Terriglobia bacterium | reverse complement strand
TGGTTTCGTTCAGTGGAAGCAGGGCAATCGGGAGCAAGCCAGACAGTCCCTGCAACGTGTCCTCGATATGAACTCTCTTCGGCCGCGGAGTCCCGGCGCAAACGAAGAATTCATTACCCATTATTGGGAACGTCCGGGTGAGGTGGCGCAGCTTTTCGCTGAGATGGGGCCGCTCTAGGCGTAAACACCTACGGCCTGAGGGCTGGAACGAGGCTGAGGAGGTTATCTCTCTTCGGTAGCACGGTTGGGTCGCATCGGCCTCCTAGTAGCGGCTGGAGACCACGGCCTACTGGCGCAAATCGGACAGCATCTTACCTACCTCGCCCGGTCTTCCCAGGAACTCGGTAAAGAAAGCAGCGGTATTGGAAGTGCGGCGGGCAATGCCCAGCGACCTGCGGAACGACAGCCGGGCTTCGTCCCAGTCGCCTTCCTTCCATTTCACGAACCCATCGGCAATCCAAAGATCGGGATCATTGGGATTCACTGTCTTGCCGGTTTCGATGACTCGCTTGGCCTCCTCCAGATCTCCTGCCAAGTAGTGTGCCCTTGCGAGCTTTCCATAAACTGCACTAATCGGGCTCGGCCCCGTCTGCTGCAGCGCCATGTTGTAGGCAATAACGGCCTGCCGGTAGTCGTGTGCGGCCTGCGTAAAGACATCCCCGAGGCGTTCCAAAACTCTCGGTCCCTGCCGCAGTTCCGAGGCGCGAAGCATCTCTCGAATGCCGCGCTCCCTCTGCCCGTCCTGCAGGAGCGCCAGGGACAAGTTCATGTGGCAGTAGGCGGACATCATGCAGGTCTGTGTCGTGGCGGTCCACAGCGTCAAGTCGTTTGTCCAGACCGGAACCTGACGCTCCGTGCGCCACGCGAGAAGCAGGATTGCTGCGGCCATTGCGAATCCCAGCGCCCACCGCAGCCAGGCACGCCGCACGCTCTCCCAGGCACGGAAGAACCAGGTTCCGATCAGCACAAAACCACCAATCGCAGGGATATAGAGATAGCGGTCCGCAACCCATATCGGGAACGGCACGATCTGCAAGACGGGCAGGAGAAAAACGAATATCCAAAGTCCCCAAAACTGGGTCCTGCGATTGCTGCGGACCAGCACCCCTGCCAGCGCGAACAAACCGGCCCATCCCAGGACGACCAGCCAGGTGAGATGTTCCTGCGCGGGGAACATCTCCCACGCCGAGAGCGAGTAGGGGAACACAATCATCTGGAGATAGAAGGACAACAGCAACGGAAGGTTCATCAGGTGCACCGCAAGCCCCCCGTAGTACTCGCTGTCCATCGATTGCACGGACCCGTGGGCGACGCGCAGATGAATCAGCACGAACAGGCCGCTGATGGCAAAGAACGGGAGCAAACTCCGCCACCGCCAGTTTTTCAGAGAGCTCCCCTGCTTGTAATCATAGAGGAAGAAAACGGCCGGTGCCACGACGGTATTGATCTTGGCTAACACCGATAGAACCAGAAAGAGTCCTGCGAGCACGCCGTCAATCCAGCGCTCCCGCTCCCGCATCCGGATAAAACAGAAGAAGGACAGCAGGAAAAAGAAAAAAGCCAGGGTGCTCTTGTTTTCCGAAACCCAGGCCACCGTCTCGACGTTGGCGGGATGTACGACAAACAGGAGGCACGCCAGCAGGGCGATCCGGGCGGACTCCAATTTCCTCAGCAGGATGTACACCAAACAAACACAGGCGCCGTGCAACACGAGCTGCGCCAGATGGTAGCCAAACGGATCTATCCCAAAGAGAGAATAGAGGAGCGCCAGAAGCGAATGCTGCACCGGCGCGTAGTGCCCCAGATAGGTGCCGGTCCAGAAAGCCCGCACGTGTACCCAATCCAATCCTTGAATTCGGTAGTTCTTCGTGACGTAGGCGACATCATCCCAAACGAACTGGAAGTAGAGCGAGGCGCTGTACAAAGTGAAAGTGATGCTGAGCAGGAGCGCGTAGGGAAGGATTTTCTGCCAGCCTCGAAGCCGCTCCGGAAAATCGAGCAACAAAAACGAGCGTGCCATATAGGATTCAACCTATCACAAGCCGTTGCGGTGTTGCCATTGGCCTATCCGCGTGTGCAGTTCGAGGAACCGCAAACAGTCGTACCGCTACTCCTGCTCGCCATGGCGAGCAGGCTTTGCGGCACTGCAACTCTGAAGCGGGTGCGGGGATTCTTACTGCCTTGCCGGGGCCTTGCCCATGCTCAGCAGATTGGCGAATAGGCGATACGCGCCCGGGACGCCGGCCGGAAGCTGGCGGAAGAAGGCGTACCCCGTGTAGACGTAAACGCCCTTTCCGTAGTTGACGGCCAGCAGGCCGCCCTTTTGCGGCGGCTCGCCGGGATCGCTGCTGGCCAGCAGCGGCTGGTACTCTGGCGCCCAGCTCTCCATAAAGTACGTCCCGCGCTCCTGCACCCAGCCGTCAAAATCTCTTGCGGTGATCTCGTTGGGAAAGTGCAGCGCGGAGTGCGACGTCTCCAGAACTTCCACCGGAGCTTCCTCCACTGTAACGCGGCTGTTATTGCCGCCCACCTTGAACGGGTACGGGCCGAGCGGAGCGCTAAAGCCGCCGGTGCCGGTGCGGCTGTACTGCACAATCATCACGCCACCGTTTTTGACGTAATCCATCAGCCGCGTGTGGTTCGCCGACAGATCCTTGCGGACCTCATAGGCCCGGATGCCGGTGACGATGGCGTCATACTGCTGGAGGTTTCCAAAGGTCAAATCCTCCGGGCTGAGCAACGTCACCGCCGCACCGAGCTGCTGGATGGCTCCGGGCATTTCATCGCCCGACCCCATCACGTAGCCGACCTTGAGGCCCACCGGAATCTTCACGTCCAGCGGCAGCAAGCTGACTACGGCGGGACGGAACCAGAGATGCGTCTGAATGTGCGGATAGTCAATCACCTGATAGCCCGTGGCGTACTGCTTCCCGCCGGCTTCCGCCACGGCCCGCACAGCTACCGCTTGCGAGGAGGCGCTGGGAGGCGCAGGCGTGCCGGGCGGCGAGACCTCGAAGCGCGCAGAGTCCTCGTCTCCCTTGGCTTTCAGCAGCAGCTCTTGCTGTGCCGGGTTGCTCTTCCATCCGGCGGGCAGCTCCAGGCGTATGACCGCCCGCTGTTCGGTAGCGCTGTTGTTGCGCGCGCGCACCCGGAGAAACCTGGCCGCTGCTGTGCTGCTCGGAAACACAGCCAGCTCCGGTTCCACCCACACGCCCACGGCGGGAACCACCGTCACAGGTTGCTCGCGCTCGCCGTAGATGGTGTCCGTAGAGCGATAGACCACGTCGCTATGAGCGGGGAGCGCTACCGGATCGGTGCCGAGCGCTAGCGTGTAATGGACGGAAACGAGCGCCGGCGCGTACGGGTCGCCCTCATAGGGGGCGTTGGAGCTTCCAAAGTAGTCCTTCTGGCGCGGCTGGGCCAGCCAGTACGGCTGCGAGAGGGGCGCATCGTCAGGAACCGTAACGCGGAACTTCTGCCCGGCTGCTGTAACCTGACCGGTTGTCGCGACGGCTGTCGCGCTGGCTGCTTCTACCCAGTCAATCTTCCATGACGGCGATGGTCCCGCTGCTGAGATGCTTTCAACGCGGAGATCTCTTGCGTTCGCCTGTGCGATGACGGTGATTTCAAAACTGGAGCCGGGCACCCGCTCGGCCGTGGCGGCAAGGGCGTCTACGCGCACGCCGCCGGCCAGCCGCACGGCGTCCGAGAAATCT
>JBGPJR010000234.1:0-3721 GCA_041485545.1 Terriglobia bacterium | reverse complement strand
GAAAGTACTGGTGGACGGCACCGGGCTCGAACCGGCGACCTCCGCGTTGCGAACGCGGCGCTCTCCCAGCTGAGCTAGCCGCCCACTCTGCCGACTCCCCTCATCCTATCACAGCCCGGCAGCCTGCGTCAGAGCAGCCATCTAACTGCCGGCTTCACGGAGGAACTTGGCGGCCTCCTCGGGCGGCGTGGGATTGATATAGAACCCGGTGCCCCACTCAAAGCCGGCGATGCGCGTGAGCCGCGGCATCAGCTCAATGTGCCAGTGGTAGTGCGCGTTGCTCGGCTCGGTGAGCGGCGAGGTGTGGATGACCAGATTATAGGCGGGCGACTCCAGCACCCGCTCCATCTTGGCCACCAGGCTCTTCAGCGCCTGCGCGAGGTTCTGGTAGATGTGCGTCTGGCAGTGCTCGAAGTGCGATTCGTGCTCCTTGGGCACGATCCAGGTCTCAAAGGGGAAGCGCGGCGCGTAGGGCTCTAGCGTGACCAAGTCGGCGTTCTCCTCCACCACGCGAATCTTCGAGTCCATCTCCTGGCGGATCATGTCGCAGTAGATGCAACGCTCCTTGAGACGGTAGTACTGCCGTGCGCCGTCCACCTCCTCCGCCACGCGCTTGGGGATGATGGGCAGCGCAATCAGCTGCGTGTGCGGATGCTCCAGCGAGGCCCCCGCGCTCTCCCCGTGGTTCTTGAAGATCAGCACATAGCGGAAGCGGCGGTCCTTCTTCAGGTCCAGCACGCGGTCTCGAAACGCCCAGATGATATCCTCCAGGCGCTTCTCGGGCAGGCTCGCCAGGGTGGCGGTGTGTTCCGGCGTCTCAATAATCACTTCGTGCGCGCCGATGCCGTTCATCTTGTCGAACAGCCCCTCCCCTTGGCGACCAATATCTCCTTCAATGCCCAGCGCAGGGAACTTGTTCGGCACCACGCGCACGGCCCAGCCCGGCGTGTTCGGTGCGGACCCGTCGCTGCGATAGGCGAGGATCTCCGGCGGCGTCTTGGACTCATTACCGTAACAGAAGGGACAAAAGCCGCTGCTGGGAGCTTTTGGCGCCTCACGGACAAAGTCCGTGGGACGCTTGGCGCGGTCGGTCGCGATAATGACCCAGCGACCGGTGATGGGATCTTTCCGCAGTTCAGGCAATGGGAGCTATTCCCTCCTTCTATCAATGTACACTATCTCTCTGGCTGACAGGTGGCCGCGCCTGCATCCGCGCGACAGCCGCCAACCCGCTGCGACTTAGCGAAACGCATCGCGAAAATGTTCGATCCTTTCGCCCTCGGGCGACATCTCCACGCTGACCACGTCAAAACGAAACGGTGCCGCCAGGCAGCGGGCTTGTCGGCGGTACTCTCGCGCCGCCGCCTTCACAAGCGATTCCTTCTCGCGGTCCACGGCCGCCTCCGGGGCGCGGACCGCCGTGGACTGCCGCGACTTCACTTCGACAAACACCAAGGTTCCCGCCTCCCAGCCGATCAGATCAATCTCGCCGCGCGAGTCCTTCGGCCGGTAATTGCGATTCACCATAATAAAGCCCCGCTCGCGTAAGTGCCAGTAGGCCGCCTCTTCTCCCCGGCGGCCCGTCATAGCCTCGGCCCTCAGCGGTTCGCGTTCCAAGACTCTGCGCGAGGCGGACCGCACGATGCGGCGCCACAAGAGCGAGCGAATCATTTCTCTATTCCGAAACGGCAACGCATCATTTCCTTACAACCCGTTTCTCTTCCAACCGCGTTAGACATCGGTCGAGCACATCCACAGCGAAGTCAATCTGCCGCCGTGAGACGGCCAGCGGCGGCATCAGGCGCAGCGTGCTCGGTCCGCAACCGAGCACCAGCAAACCCTCATGAAAGGCCATGCGGACCCACTCATTGCGTTCCTCGGTGGCGAATTCTTTCGTGGCGCGGTCCTTTACTAATTCGATGCCAACCATTAGCCCTTTTCCGCGCACCTCACCGACCAGCGGATGCCGCTCCGGCCAGTCGCGCAGGCGCGCGAGCAGGTGCTGGCCCAAGACCGCGGCCTGCCGAATGTAGCGCTCCTCCAGCAGTTCGATGGTGGCGAGCGACGCAGCGATGGCGACCGGATTCCCGCCAAACGTGGAGGCATGCGCGCCGGCTGGCCAGTTCATGATCTCAGCGCGGCTGATGATCGCGCCCAACGGCATGCCCGAAGCGATTCCTTTTGCGACACACAAAATATCCGGCACCACGCCGGCATGATCGCCGGCCCACATCTTGCCCGTGCGCCCAAAGCCGCACTGTACTTCGTCAAACACAAGCAGGATGCCATGCCGGTCGCAGATGCGCCGCAATTCCTGCAAGAAGTCCGGCGGCGGGAACACGTAGCCGCCCTCGCCCTGGATCGGTTCCACCACGATCGCAGCAACTTCGTCGCTCGGAACGTAGGTGCGGAACAAGTGTTCCTCGATGACGCGAGCGCAATACACCGCGCAATCCTGCGGCTTCAGGTTGTAAGCGCAGCGATAGCAGTAGGCGTATGGGACGTGAATCACGCCGGGGATCAGCGGCCCGAAGCCGCGCCGCTGCACCGGCCGGCTGGCGGTGAGCGAAAGCGATCCTAGAGTGCGTCCATGAAACGCGCCGATAAAAGCGATGAACTTCTCGCGTCCGGTATAGAAGCGCGCCAGCTTCATCGCCGCTTCCACCGCTTCGGTCCCGGAGTTGCCGAAGTACACGCGCTTCGGCCCGCTGCCGGGAGCGATCTCAGCCAGCTTGCGCGCCAGCTCTGCCAGGCCCGGATAGTAGAAGTCCGTGCCGGACATGTGGATCAGCTCGGCGGCCTGGCGACGAATGGCGCGGACCACCTTCGGGTGGCAATGTCCGGTGGCAACAACCGCAATGCCCGCGCTGAAATCGAGGAAGCGGTTGCCATCGACGTCTTCCACAATGGCGCCCCGCCCGCGCTTGGCAACCAGTGGATAGCTGCGGGTATACGAGGGCGAGACGAACCGCTGGTCCTGCTGGACGACCTTCTTCGCCTCTGGGCCGGGAAGCTTGGTCCGCAGCACGGGGAGCTCGCGTGATCGCGGCTGCTTCTGTGGCTGCTTCTTCTGCCGCGCGGTCATTTACGTCTCCAGCGGACACCATCCTTGGTGTCTTCGAGCAGGATCCCTGCCTCGGTGAGCTCTTTGCGGATGGCGTCCGAGCGCGCGAAGTTCTTTTGCTTTCGCGCTTGTTCGCGCTCCTTGAGCAACTGTTCAATATGGTCTTCACCGAGTATGCGAACCGCCGAAAGCTCGGCCCCAAATCGAAGCTCAGCGGACATATCCACATCGAGCCGTCTGGGAAGGACATCAAAGATTCGATTCCATTGATCCAGGCAGGAAAGAACCGGCTTGACGTTGCTCTGGCGGAACTCACCGGCGTCGATTGCCGTGTTCGCTTCGCGCACCAGCTCGAACAGCACGCCGAGCGCCTGCGCCGTGTTCAAGTCGTCATCCATGGCATCTTGAAAAGCCTTGGGGAAGGCCTCCGCGCGTTTTGCGATCGCTTCATTGATTCCTTCCGGGAACTTCGTGCTGGTCAGGCGGAAATGGAAATTTCGCAGCCGCTCAATAGAAGCAGCCGCGCCGCGCAACCCATCCATTGTAAAGTTCAGTTGTCTGCGGTACGGGACGGATGCGAGCAGGTAGCGGAGGGCTTCCGGCGAGTGGCCCTGGGAGAGCAAGTCCCGCAGTGTATAGAAGTTCCCGAGCGACTTG
>JBGPJR010000233.1:0-3730 GCA_041485545.1 Terriglobia bacterium | reverse complement strand
GGCGGGCGCTTCCGTTCCCGGAAGCTTTGGCGTACACTCTGGCTATGCTCCGCAGGCTAGGCGCGGCCATCCGGACTCGCGCCGGAATCATCTCCTTAGTCGGTCTGCTGTGTCTGCTGGCCGGTATTGCCAGCAGCCAGACGGAGAATCCAAGCCGCAAGACAAATCTCCCTGCGAAAGAAGACCAGCCCGAGGCCGAGTTCCATCTGGCGCGCATGATGTATCGGACCAGTGGCGGCGGGGGGTCCCATGGGTACTTCAATCCCTGGTGGGCTATCGATTACCCATACGCCGAAGAGCATTTTCTGCCAGCACTGCGGCGGCTGACGAACGTGGAGGTCGCCGACGACAGCAAGCATTTGGAACTGAGCGATGATCGCCTGTTCGATTATCCGTTCCTGTTCTTGCAGCAGCCCAGCCAGGGCGGCTGGAATCCCACGGAACAGGAAGCGGCACGCCTGAGAGAGTATCTGACGCGCGGCGGTTTCCTGCTGGTCGATGACTTCCACGGCGAGTATGAATGGGCCGTATTTGAGGAAACCATGCAGCGAGTGTTGCCGGGACGGAACATTGTCGAGATCCCCGACAACGACCCGCTCATGCACATCTTCTACGACTTGGGCGATCGTCTCCAAATCCCCGGTAAACGGCACCTGCGTATGGGGCGCGGAGGCCAGATTGTCGTGCAGATGGAAGGGCCGCCGCACTGGCGCGGCATCTACGACGATCGCGGACGCCTGATGGTCGGTATCAACTTCAATATGGACATGGGCGACGCCTGGGAGCATGCCGACGACCCCAATTATCCCGCCCCCATGACCGGACAGGCGTACCGCCTGGGCGTGAACTACGTCATCTACGCGATGACGCATTGAACTACGCGATCGGAATCGGCCGTCCGTGGAGCGTCCCCGGCGGCTTTCCATCCCACAGCCTTTGGCGTACACTCTGGCTATGCTCCGCAAGCTAGTCGCGGCGATCCATAGGGGCCTGTTCTGGACCTACGAGCGGGGGACTTGGCAGTACGACATCATGGTGGCGCTGATCCTGGCATTTATCTTCCTGACGCCGCGCGCCTGGTTCCACGACCAGCCCGTCCGGCCCAGCGCGAGCGACGTCATTTTGGTATCGGCCGGCGCGGGCGAAAGGGTCTACCAGCTCCGGGCCGCGCTCATTGGCGCCCCAGCCGAAGACGCGGTGAGACAAGAAGCCGAGCGAGTCCTGCAAATCTATACCGGCAAGGCTGTCCAGATTACCCGCATCGAGCCGGCGCGTGACCCGCAAGGTCAGGTGGTGAGTTATGCGGTCTGGGTTCACGAGTAGCCGCTCCCTGCTGGGCCTGTTGCTGCTGCTATGCGCCACCGGCGTTTCCACGAGCCGTGCGGCGCCTCCGGCGGCGCAAAATTCTGCTAACGCGAACCTCGGCTTGCCCGCCGCGCTGGCGGGCATGGATCAGGCCGCACTGCGCTTTGCCAGCATGACCGCCGACCTGGAGTACACCAAGGTCACGCTGGTCGTGGACGATCACTCCACCGAACGCGGTAAGATCTTTTTTGAAAAATCGAAAGGCAAGCTCCGGGTGATGCTAGCCTTCAGCAGTCCTGCGGAAAAATACGTCCTGTTTCAGGACGGCAAAGTGTCCATCTACCGGCCCAAAATCGCCGAGGTCGAGGAATACACGCTCGCCAACAACCAGGGCCTCATGGAGCAGTTCCTGCTGCTCGGCTTCGGCACCTCGGGCGCAGACCTGCAGAAATCATACGATGTCTCCTGGAAAGGCGAGGAGACGCTGGATGGCGAGCGGACGGTGCATCTGGAACTGGCTCCCAAGTCCGAGCAGGTCGCAGCACGGCTGGCGCGTGTCGAGCTGTGGCTTTCCCCCGAGACTTGGCAGCCCCTGCAACAGAGGTTCACCGAGCCCAGCAAGGACTACCTCACCGCTCGCTACCGCAATGTCCGGCAGAACGCGAAAATCGCGGCCGGCAATTTCCGGTTCCCCATTCGAGGAAAGGTCCGCACGGTACGCCCGCAAAGCGGGAACTGACGTTCCTACCCGGTGAAATCTTCCAGGTCGCGCCAGTTGGGGCCGACGGCGATGCTCGCAACGAGCGGGACCCGCAGCTCAAAACATTGTTCCATCGCTTCGCGCAGCAGCGTCGCGGCTCGCTGCACCTCCGCCTGCGGCGCTTCCAACACCAGCTCGTCGTGCACTTGCAAGATCAGGCGTGACGCCATTTGCTTTTCCTTCAAAGACCGATCGGCGTGGATCATCGCCAGCTTGATCAAGTCGGCAGCGCTGCCCTGCAGCGGCGTATTGATGGCGGTGCGCTCAGCAAAGCCGCGGGCGTTGTAGTCGCGGCTGCGGATGTCCGGAATCCGGCGCATCCGCCCGAACAGCGTCCGCACGATTCCGGTGCGTCGCACCTCTTCGATGACCGCATCCCGGTATTGGCGCACTCCCTCGTAGCGGCGGAAATATGCATGAATGAACTCATCCGCCTCCGGCTGTGCCACACCCAGTTGCTGCGAGAGGCCAAACGCACTGATGCCGTAGACGATGCCGTAGTTGATGGCCTTGGCGCGGCGGCGGTGCTCGCCGGTCTGCTCTTCGGATGGGACACCGAACACAGCCGCGGCCGTGAGCGCATGGATGTCGTCGCCGCGGCGGAATGCCTCCATTAAGAGCGGGTCCTCGCTGAAATGCGCCAGCAGCCGCAGCTCAATCTGGGAATAGTCTGCCGCGAGCAGGACACCGCCCGGATCGGTGATGAAGGCCGCCCGGATTTCGCGGCCCAGCTCGGTGCGGATGGGAATGTTCTGCAGATTCGGGTTGCTGGAAGAAAGCCGTCCGGTGGCCGTGCCGGCCTGGTTGTAAGACGTGTGCAGCCGTCCCGTGGCCGGATTCACCAGTTGCGGCAGCGCATCCACATAGGTGGACTTCAACTTGGCGAGCTGGCGGTACTCCAGCACGCGGCGCGGTGCTTCGTGCTGCGCGGCGAGCTCTTCCAGCACGTCCACCGCGGTGGAAGGGGCCTTGCCCTTGCCGCGCTTTCGCAGCGACGACAATCCCAGCTTCTGGAACAGCACCTCTCCGAGCTGCTTGGGAGAGTTGATGTTGAACTCCGTGCCGGTCAGCTTATAAATCTCCGCGCACAGCCGGCCGAGATCCGCCTCTAGCCGCCGGGAGAGCTCGCGGAATTGCCCCGCATCCAGCCGCACTCCGGCTTTTTCCATCTCCGCGAGGATGGGGACAAGCGGCAGCTCCAGTTCCGAGTAGACACGCTCCAGCGCCCACTCGCGAATTTCCGGCTCCAGCGCCGCCGCCAACTGGCCTGCCAAGTCGGCCTGCTCCGCAACATTCTCGGAGGGGCGCATGCCCAGCCGGCGCTCCGCCACACTTTCCAGATCGTGGCGGCTTTCCGTGGCGTCCAGCAGATAGGAATACAGGTACGGATCGTGCCGAACGCCTCGCAGCAGAATGTCCTGCCGGTCGAGAATGAGCAATGCGGACTTCAGGTCATAGACCGTCTTGGGCGAGTTGGGATTCTCCAGCCAGCCCTTGAGGGCGGGCAACAAAGAGGAATTCACGGAACGGGCGACGCCGGCCTCGGGCGAAATGGCCAATTCCAGCATCGGCGCATATCTCAGAGCGAGTTCCGTACCCGGCTCCGTACTGGGCGGCTGCGCCTCCCGCACCGCCACGGGCGCTGCGCGCTCCTTCGAGAGCGAG
>JBGPJR010000232.1:0-3735 GCA_041485545.1 Terriglobia bacterium | reverse complement strand
GAGGCCAGCCGCACCGGCTCTGGCTCGGCCTTCACTCTCATCACTCAGAACGTGGACGGGCTCCACGAGCGGGCCGGCTCCCGGCAGGTGATTCGTCTCCATGGAAGCATCTGGGCGCTGCGCTGCACGGCCTGCGGTGCGGAGCGCCAGGATTACTCTGTGCCACTCCACCCGTTTCCGCCGCGCTGCACCTGTGCGGCGCGACGGCGGTCTCTGGAGGGATCGGCGGAGGGACCGTTGATGCGGCCGGGGGTGGTCTGGTTTGGCGAATGCTTGCCGGAGCAGGCCTGGCGCGACGCCGCTGCTGGCGCAGCCGCCGCGGACGTGATGCTCGTCGTGGGAACCTCGGCGCCGGTTCACCCCGCTGCGTCTTTGCCGCTGAGGGCCAAACAGAAGGGCGCATTTCTGGTTGAGATCAACCCTGAGCCGACCCCGCTCTCGGATGTTGCCGACCTTGTACTGACCGGAAAAGCCGGCGCGGTACTGGGTGGCCTGGTCGGCAAACGACCGGTGGTGTGAATGGCGAGTTCGGCTGGTTGGGATGCGGCGGGGTATCATAGAGAAATCATGCAGAAGATGAAATGGAATCCAAGAGAGGCGGCGCAGGGTCGCATTGCTGATGGCCGATAAGCCCAAGTTCTATCTCACCACCCCGCTCTACTACGTGAACGCGGCACCCCACCTGGGGCACGCTTACAGCACCATGGTCGCGGACACCATCCGGCGCTTCAAGCGGATGCAGGGTTACGACGCCTTCCTGCTCACCGGGAACGACGAGCACGGGCAGAACATCGAGCGCATCGCGCGGGAGCGCGGTGTGCCGCCGCAGCAGCATTGCGATGAGATCAGCGCGCAGTTCCGCGGCCTCTGGGAACGGCTGGGAATCGGTTACGACCAGTTCATCCGCACCACGTCGGAAGCGCACCAATGCGCCGTGTTGGAGCTGTGGTCGCGGCTGATCCCCGCAAAGTGTCCCGACGGCCGCCCGGCCATCTACAGCGGCAAGTACGCCGGCTGGTATTGCCAGCGCTGCGAGGAGTTTAAAGACGAGAGCGGCATGACCCAGCCGGGCAATCTGTGCCTGGTGCATGAACAGCCTTGCCAGTGGACGGAGGAGGAAAATCTTTTCTTCCGGCTGTCCGCTTATCAGGACGCCTTGCTCGACCACTACCATCGCAATCCGGAATTTCTCCGCCCCGAGAGCCGCCGCAATGAAGTGGCCTCGTTTGTGCGCTCCGGGCTGCGCGACCTTTCGATCAGCCGCACCACCCTCCAGTGGGGCATCCCGGTGCCGCCATTGGATGGAGCATGGGGAGCCAACCACGTTTTCTACGTGTGGCTGGATGCGCTGATGGGCTATATGAGCGGCATCGGCTTTGGCCAGGACGGCAAGGCCGGCGAGCGCTTCGCGCGCCTGTGGCCCGCCGACCTGCACCTGGTCGGCAAGGAGATTGTCCGGTTCCACGCCGTCTATTGGCCCGCCTTCCTCATGGCAGCCGGGCTGCCGCTTCCGCGCAGCATCTTCGGACACGGCTGGCTGCTGTTTGAAGAAGGAAAAATGAGCAAGTCCAAGGGCAACATCGTGCGCCCCGACGCCATCCGTGAGGTTCTCGGCGCAGACGCGCTGCGCTACTTCCTGCTGCGCGAGGTTCCCTTCGGCCAGGACGGCAGCTTCTCGTTCGACGCCCTGGTCTCTCGCTACAACAGCGACTTGGCGAACGATCTAGGAAACCTCTCCAGCCGCGTCCTGACCATGATCACCCGCTACTTCAACCAGGAGATTCCCTATCCCCAGGCGCTGTCGCAGCGCTCGGCTCCGGACCGGCGCATCCCAGAACTGGCGGCGCAGGTGATCGAACGTTATCAGAAGGCCATGGAGCAGTTGAGTTTTTCCGTGGCCTTGGAAGCGCTCTGGGAGCTGATCGCCGCGGTGAACAAGTACCTGGTGGACACGGAGCCCTGGACGCTGGCGGAACGCGCCACCGACGCGGATCGCTCGCGCCTGGCCACCATCCTCTATACGGCCGCCGACGCGCTGCGCCTGGTCACTGCTCTGCTGGCGCCGGTAATGCCGGAGGCGACGGGAAAAATCTGGCGACAGCTTGGCCAAAGCAGTGATTTGTCCTCCCTGACTCTGGACACGCTGGCCGCCTCCACGCTCACGGTGGGAGAAAAGATCGGTAAAGTCGAGCCCGTGTTTCCCCGCGTGGGCAAGGAAGAAACCATCCAGAAGATTGTGCAGCTCCAGGAGCAATCTTCCCAGACCGGGCCAGCAGCACCTGTCGCCGCGGGCGACCTCGCTCCCGTCTCCGCCGAGCGGCTTCCGATCGAAGATTTCGTCAAGTGGGACCTGCGCGTCGGCGAAGTGCGCTCCGCCGAACGCGTCAAAGGAGCCTCCAAGCTGCTGCGCCTGGAAGTGGATATCGGCACGGAAGTGCGCCAGATTGTCGCCGGCATCGCCGAGGCCTACGAGCCCGAGGCGCTCATCGGGCGCAAGGTCGTCATCCTGGCGAACCTGGCGCCGCGCAAGCTGCGCGGCATTGAGTCCAACGGCATGGTCATCGCCGCCTCCGTGGGCAAGGAGGAGCGCCCGGTGCTCATCGGCTTTACCGAGGACGTTCCCAACGGCGCGCGCCTGCGCTGAGGACTGCGTCCAGCCCCTCCGCTTCCCCTTCGGGGACCGGGGGCGTCGCGGTTCCCCTAGCCGGTCATCCCGAGAGCCTGTCCCGAGCTTGCCGAGGGAAGCGTAGCGACGAGGGATCTGTACTATAGAGCTGGTCGTCCACCACGATCCAATTGCGCTGATGTTCGCTGACTCCCACGCCCATCTTGAGTTTCCCGATTTTGATGCGGACCGCGAAGAGGTCTTCGAGCGCGCGCGCGCCAGCGATGTGCAATACATTCTGGCCATCGGCGGCGCCAGCGGTCCCGAGCATCTGCGCTCCGGCTTGCAGGTTGCCGAAGGCCGCGAGCGCGTCTGGGCCACCGCGGGCATTCATCCGCACGAGGCGAGCCTGGCGGCCGAAGCCCATTTCGCGGAGCTCGCCCAGTTGTCAGCCAATCCCCGCATCGTTGCCATTGGCGAGATCGGCCTGGACTATCATTACGACGACTCGCCCCGCGAGATGCAGCACAGCGTCTTTGTGCGGCAACTGGAAATTGCGGCGGGCGCGCGCCTTCCGGTCGTGATTCATTGCCGCGAGGCTTGGGACGATTGCCTGCGCGTCCTGGAAGAACAATGGAAGCGCACCGGGCTGGGTGGCATCCTGCATTGCTTCAGCGGGACGTGGGACGACGCGCGGCGTGGCATGGACCTGGGCTTCTACGTGTCGTTTGCCGGCAATCTGACCTTCCCCAAGGCGGCGAGCCTGCGCGAGGTCGCCGCTCAAATTCCGCGTGACCGGTTGCTCATCGAAACTGACTCCCCGTTCTTGGCTCCGGTCCCCAAACGCGGCAAGCGCAACGAGCCCGCCTTCGTCCGCCACACCGCCGAGCAACTGGCCACGCTCCACAATTGCTCCGCGGAAGAGGCCGGTGACTTCACCACCCGCAACTTCCTGGAATTCGTTGGCCGCTAAGACACCTAATTTCTACTGAGATATACTCAATCCAAAGGGTGTTTTGGCGATGCGGCGATATCTTATCTCGCGGCCAAAGATTGATGGGGAGAACTTGCCCGGCCGCAGGACCCGAAAAACTGTTGTGGCGTACTGCGACGAATCGTTCGGCCGGAAT
>JBGPJR010000231.1:0-3757 GCA_041485545.1 Terriglobia bacterium | reverse complement strand
GCGAAGCGTCTGTACGCTACGCTAACCAGCGGGAGCAGTTTGGCCAGCCCATCGGGCAGTTTCAGATGATCCAGGACCTGATCGCGCAGATGGTGGTGCAGGAAGAGTCGGCGCGCCTGCTGATCTATCGCGCTGCTTGGTTGAAGGACCAGGGCCGGCCCAGCAACCTGGAAACCTCCATTGCCAAGTATCAGGCTGCGGAGGCCGCTGCGTTCGCCGCCGATGGCGCGCTCAAGATTCACGGCGCTTGGGGCTACTCGGGCGACTACCCCGTCGAGCGCTACTTCCGCGACTCCCGTTCTTACCAGATCGTGGAGGGCTCCCCCAACATCCAGAAGATCATCATCGCCCAGGACGCGCTAGGCTACCGCAAGGCCAACCGCTAGCGGCACAATGCGTTAGTCTCCGAAAGGGCCCACAGATTCTGAAGAAAAAACGCATGGCTTGGCCGCGCTGCCGCATATGAATCCCTGGGCACCCGTCACCAATCTGTGCCAATCGGTGGTAGGATAGGTCCTCATTTGGGATGCAGGCAGGCCGCACTCTCTGCGGCGGCGCTGGCGCGCTGCCGGGTCAGTTGGTTCTGCAAGCAGTCAGGCGGAGGAACTTATGTCCCCGTTTTCAAACAACAGAATGAAACTAATGGTCAAGCTGCTCTACGATGCCGCCTGTGACGGGTACGTGGCGGAAGTGCCGCAACTCCCAGGATGCACCTCGCAGGGCAAGACGGTGGAGGCCGCGCTCGAAAACGCCCGGGCGGCGGTGCGGCAGTATCTGAGAGCGGCGCAGACCGTCGAGGTCAGCAGCGCTCCCGAAATGATTACCAGCCAGATCGAGGTATCCCTCTGAGGCGGCTGCCCGGCCGATCCGCTGTCCCGGCCCGCAAGGTCTCGTCTTAAACATTCGCACGGAGTGAAGTCATGGAGTTGGAGCTTTCTCTGGAATTTCTCCGCGTGGTGGAAGAAGCCGCTATCGCAGCGGCGCGCACCATGGGGGAAGGCAATGCGCACAAGTCGGATGACATGGCCGTCCAGGCCATGCGCCGCGCCATGGACACCCTGCCGATTCGCGGCACCATCGTCATCGGCGAAGGCGAGCGCGACGAAGCGCCCATGCTCTACATCGGCGAGAAGGTGGGGGCCAAGGCCAACGCGGATACGCTTCCCGTGGTGGACATTGCCGTCGATCCGCTGGAAGGAACTAACCTGTGCGCCACCGGCGCTCCCAATTCCATTGCGGTCCTGGCGGCGAGTGAGGAGGGCGGCCTGCTCAACGCACCGGACTGCTACATGGAAAAGATCGTCGTGGGGCCCTCCTGCAAAGGGATCGTGGACCTGGACGCGCCCGTGAAAGATAATTTGAAGGCGATTGCCCGGCGCCTGGACCGGGAGATTGAGGATCTGGTCGTCATCGTGCTCGACCGGGCGCGGCATAAGAAGCTCATCGAAGACATTCGCGCTACGGGCGCGCGCATCCGTCTGATCGGAGACGGCGATCTTTCGGCCGGCATCTCCGCGGCCGTCGTGGGCACCGGGGTCCACGCGGTGATGGGAACCGGCGGCGCGCCGGAGGGCGTGTTGACGGCCGCGGCGCTGCGCTGCCTGAACGGCGAGATCGTGGCGCGCCTGGTGCTCGACAAGCCGGAGCTGGTGGAGCGCGCGCAACGCATGGGCGTTCGCGACCCCAAGCGAATCTATATGACGCAGGAGCTGGCTCCGGGCCGGAACATTATCTTCGCGGCGACCGGAGTCACGGAAGGCAACCTGTTGCGCGGGGTGCGCTTCTTCGGAGAAGGAAACCGCACGCAGTCGCTCGTCATGACCCTGAACGCCGCCAAGGTGCGCTTCATTGACACCGTGCACCTGGAAAAACGCCGCGATGTCAAAGTTCGCTTCCAGTAGAGCGCGGGTTGAGCGTGCCGGACCGAGCCGTCTCCGGGACCCGCTGAACCGAACGGAAAATCCGATGCAGCGAACGATGCTGCTGCTCGTTTGCCTGCTTGGCTGCAGCATTGCGGGGATGGCCCAGGATGAAGCCGAGCATGAAAATTGGATAAACGCGTCGAGCACAGCGGTTACCAGTCTTTTCAAGAATCTGGACGCCAAGTCCGGTGCTGCGGCGGCTTCCGACGCCAAGAAGCTGCAGGCAATTTTCAATCAGGTCCATGCCTTCTGGGAGAAGAGAAAAGTCGCCGATGCCATGCAGTTCGCCCTGGATGCCCAAACGAACTTCGGACAAGCTGCCCAGCTCGCCTCGGCGGGCAAATTTGGAGAAGCGAGGGCGGCGGTGAACAAGGCTCGGAGCGCCTGCGACGGCTGTCACAGCGTGCACCGCGAACGGACCCCTGACGGCGAGTGGCAAATGAAGTAGCCTGCTAACCTGCTCGCGCTGCGCAAATTCCCTATCGCATTGGTAGCCACGGCAAGAGTTTCTTCGCCGTGGCTTCTTGGTCTCGATGGCGGTTTAGAACAGGCGGCCCGTGCGGCCGCTGGGCCGGCGGCGCAGGCGGGGACGGTTCGCGTTCCAGTCATCCGGTGAGGGCGGTATGCGCTGCTGTGTAGAGTAGCTCACATCGGAGGCCTGTCCGGGAACGACCTCCAGCGTAACCGGCGAAATCAACTGGAACGAGAGCACCGTCTCGGGAGAGAGAATCAGCGGCTGACCGCGCGAGAGCAGCACGCCGGCGGTCCCGGCTCCGGCTCCCGTGGCCGCGCCGATGGCCGCACCCTTTCCTCCGCCGGCAATGGCGCCAATGGCTGCACCGATGGCAGCTCCAGCGCCCACTTTGGCGGCGTCTTGCCCGGTAGAGGTTTGACCCTGGCGAGTAACCGTGTCGGTCTGTAGCACCACCGCCTCACCGCTCGGCAGCCGTAGTTGGCTGAGCTCCATCGCGAACTGCGCCACACCGTTCACACGGCCCGCCTGCTGCGCCTCCAGGAGGCGCCCCTCGACGGTAGTTCCCCGCGGCACAGCCACATTGCCGTCGATCACGATGGCATCCTCCAGCGACGCCCGGAAGCGATCCCCAGCCTGATTCCGATCGGTATTCAAGGTTTCGAGCAACCGCACCGCCAACATGGTTCCGGAAGGGATGGTGGCTTGCACCGGCTGCGGCCTGGGTGGGGGTCCCTGCTCGGTGGGCGGAAACGGCAGCGGGGGACCGGGGCTGCGGTTCGTGGGCGCGGCCTGGGCGAAGGCCTCGGGGGCTGGCGCAGGCTCCGGCTCAACCGGATTCGCCACGGGCAATTGCTTCTCGGCTTGCGTATAATTACGCTTGGTAACTGTCGCGGCGGCCGGCTTGCGCGGCGCCGGTGCGGCGGCCGCAGGCACCGGCGCAGGTGCAGGGGCGGGACTCGGAGCGGGAGCAACGGCAGCCGGAAGTTGCGAAATCGCAGCGGCCGCGGCTTTTTCCTCGTCCAGTTCCCGGTTCAGGCGCAGGTTCACTACGGCCAGAAGGCCGACGGTAGCCAGTAGCGCAACCAGGATCACTATGTTGGCAATTTTCAAGAAGCGCCCTTCTGAGATGTTGTTTTCCATAACCCTACCCCCCGCCTTCGGCTTCAGGCCGACGAGACACCAATCTCCAAGCACTTCTCCCGGAGGTCGGCACCGCAAGCGGCCCTATTTCTACAAACCCGCGATACGGAGAAAGGTTGCTTCCAAACGCCCTCTGCGACGAGCAACCTGCTGGCATTGCCAATGGGCTTGGTCCCAGATGGCCCTGGGAATCCTGGGGATTCTTCTGGTCAATCCCTCT
>JBGPJR010000230.1:0-3781 GCA_041485545.1 Terriglobia bacterium | reverse complement strand
GGCCTCGGCCACGGCGGGGTGGGCCACCGCCGCCGACTCCACCTCCGCCGGCCCCACGCGCTTGCCCGCCACCTTGATCGTGTCGTCGGAGCGGCCCAGGATGTACCAGAGTCCGTCGGCATCTACCGCAGCCCAGTCGCCGTGCGTCCACACACCGGGGAAGCGAGACCAGTAAGTTTCCAGGTAGCGCTCCGGTTCTTTCCAGAAGCCGCGAGTCATACCGATCCAGGGCCGCCGGATGACCAGTTCGCCCACCTGGCCGCGCACGGAGTGGCCTCGCTCGTCCACCACGTCGGCAGCCATGCCGGGCACCGGGGCGGCGAATGCAGTCGGCTTCAACGGCAGTAGCAGATTACCACCGAGGATTCCACCCGAGATTTCCGTGCCGCCGGAGTAGTTGACGATGGGGAGCCGCCCGCCGCCCACGGTGCGAAACAGCCAGTTCCACGGATCGGGATTCCAGGGCTCGCCCGTGGAGCCCAGCACGCGTAGCGTGGAGAGGCGGTGCTGGCGAACCGGTCCATCACCGTGCTGCATCAGCGAGCGGATCAGCGTGGGCGACACGCCTAATATGGAGACTTGGTGGCGCTCGACGAGGCTCCACAAGCGATCCGGCGCAGGATAGTCCAGCGCTCCGTCGTAGAGCAGCATGGTGGCCCCCAGCAGCGCCGCGCCGTAGACCAGCCACGGCCCCATCATCCAGCCCATGTCGGTAACCCAGTACACGGTGTCATCCGCGCGCACGTCGAAGCAGTGCACCAGGTCCTGCGCCGCTTTGAGGGGAAAACCGCAGTGCGTGTGCAGCGCGCCCTTGGGCTGGCCGGTCGTGCCGGAAGTGTAAATGACCATCAGCGGGTCTTCCGCCTCGGTTCGCACAGTGGACGGGGTCGGCGCCGCGCGCGGGGTTGCTTGGGCGACCAGTTCATGCCACCAGTGATCCCGCCCCGCGGTCCAAGGTGTCGGGTTCTCCGTGCGGCGGAGCACGATGACATGCTCCAAAGAGGGCGCCCGCGCGCCGGCCTGGTCAGCGACCTCCTTCATGGGGAGGAACAGTCCGCGACGATAGAAGCCGTCCGCGGTGAACAGCACCTTTGCTCCCGCCGCCACCAGACGCGAAGCCACGGCATCGGCTCCGTAGCCGGAAAACAGCGGCAGCAGGATGGCGCCGATCTTCGCGATCGCGAACAGCGCAATCACAATCTCTGGGACCATCGGCAGGAATAGCGCTACCACATCGCCCTGGCGGACTCCCAAAGCGCCGAGCGCGGTGGCCATGCGGCCCACTTCCGTGTGCAGTTCGCCATAGGTGAGCGCGCGCGTCGCTCCCTGTTCCCCTTCCCAGCGCACGGCGACGCGGTGCTCGGCGGGCGTGCCGATCCATTTGTCCAGACAGTTCTCGACAATGTTCATGCGCCCGCCGACACACCAACGCGCCCAGGGGTCGCCGCGCGAGAGGTCCACAATCCTTTCGTAAGGAGTGGAGAAGCGAATGTCGAGGTCGTCGAGCACCGCCCCCCAGAACCACTGGATATCATCCGTGGAGCGCTTCAGCAGCTCATCAAAAGTGGTAATTCGGTGGGCCCGCATGAAGGCGGCCAAGCGGCTGCCTTGGGCCTGCTCCGCGGTGGGCCTCCAGACGATCTCACCGCCAGACTCCCACTGCATCTGCATGGTCGCGTCCTCTGCCTCTATTCTACAGGCGCGGGGAGAGGGCGAGAAGGAAGTGCAGGTCCCTCGTCGCTACGCTCCTCGGGATGACCGGCCGATGCAGAAGGCAGAAGACAAGAGACAGAAGTTAGAAGCTGGGAGGTCGTGCGGCGGGACGGCCGGAAGCCGGCCCGCCCGGAAGGTCAGTCGCCTTGGGCCGAGAGCGGACGGTCCACGGCAACGGCGCCGGGTTGCAGTTCGGCCGTCCGGCGGCGCTCGCTACGCTCCTCGGCGATGGCGTACAGCGTGGGAATAAACAGCAAGGTGATGGCCGTGGAGGTGAGCAGGCCCCCGATCACCACGCGGGCCATGGGCGCCTGCACCTCGCCGCCCTCTCCGAGCCCGAAGGCCATGGGCAGCAGGCCCAGGACGGTAGTGGCTGTGGTCATCAGAATGGGCCGTAGGCGCGTACGGCCCGCCCTCGTGACGGCGTCAAAAACGGACAAGCCGTCGCGCCGCCGGAGGATGTTGGTGTAGTCCACCAGCAGGATGGCGTTGCTCACCGCGATGCCGGCCAGCATGATAATTCCGAGAAACGCCTGGATGGAAAGATTCGTTCTGGTGAGCACCAGAGTCGCCGTGACTCCGACAGCGGCCAGCGGAATGGAAAACAGGATGATCAACGGGTCGCGCCAGGACTCGTACTGAGCGGCCATGACCATGTACACCAGCAGCACGGCCAGGAGCAACGCAAACAGCAGCTGGCGAAAGGACTCTTGCTGGTCCTTGTACTCGCCGCCGTAGATGATGGCGAAATTGGGCGGCAAGTTGGCTTTCAGCGGATCGACGCGAGCCTGGATGTCGCGCATGACCGAGCCCAGGTCGCGGTCTTCAGTGAAGCCCGCCGCGACGGTGATGATGCGCTCGCGGTCCTCGCGGTCAATGCCGACCGGGCCTTCCTGGCGCTGTTTGCTGATCAGGCTGCCGGCCGGAATGGTGCTGCCGCTGACGGGGGCAGTCACCGGGATCAGGTCCACGTTCTGCAGCTGTTCCCGTTCCGTATCCTGCAGCCGCACCACGATGTTGTATTCGTTGCCGCCCTCGCGGTACAAGCCCGCTTGCTGCCCGCCGAGCGCGGTCCCCAGCACGTCGCCGAGCGAGCTGACGTTGAGCCCGAACAGAGCCGCCTTGACGCGGTCCGGGCGGATGAGCATCTCCGGAACGCCGGCGGAACGACTAATGCGGACGTTCTGAATGCCGGGAATCTGCTGAATCTCATTCTGGACCCGCTGGGCGAGCTGCGTAGCTTGGGCGATATCGTATCCACGAATCTCCACCGAGGCCCGGTCGCCGCCGCCGCCAAAACCGCCCGCGCCGGGCGTGAACATTCCCCCGGAAGCGTTGGCGCGGACCGTCACGCCGGGCTGTACGTTCAAGACATCGTTGAGCTGCTGGGCGATTTGCTGGCTGGTACGCTGCCGCAGCGCGCGGTCCTTCAACCGAAGCTGGAACTGCACGCCGTTGGTTCCGCCTCCCCCGGGTCCCCCGCCGCCGCCGCCGACCTGCACCAGGATGCCGTCCAGCTCCGGAACTTGTTTCTTGATGATCTCTTCGGCTTGGTGAGCCACCTCGTCGCTGACTCCAATGACCGTGCCCTGCGGCAACTGCAGGTTCACGTTGACCTGCCCTTCGTCGGTCTGCGGGGTCAGTTCCACGCCAATATACGGGAAGATCAGCAGGGTCACCGCAAAGCTGGCGGCGGCGCCGAGCACAACCGTTTTGCGATGATGCAGCGCCCAGCCGATGGCCTTCTGGTAGTGAGTGTCCAGCCGCTCCAGCGAGGCGCCCATGCCGTGGACGATGGCGTACATCCAGTGATGTTTCTGCGGGTCGGGGGGCTCCACGTGCAGATACTTGGAGCACAGCACGGGAATCAGCGTCAAGGCAACCGCCAGCGAGCAGAGCAGCGCAAAGGCAACGGTGTAGGCCAACTGGCTGAACATGGCACTGGTAAGACCGCTCAAAAAGGCGATGGGAACAAACACGACGATGGTCGTGAGCGTGGAGGCAATGATCGCCGTCGAGACTTCCTGCGCGCCGAAGCTGGCGGCGTCCTTTTTGGAGCGTCCGGCCT
>JBGPJR010000229.1:0-3796 GCA_041485545.1 Terriglobia bacterium | reverse complement strand
ATCACGACTTTCATCGAATGCTCGACGAGGAGGACGGAGAGATTGAATTGTTGCTGTACGCGCTGAATGAGGGCGATGAGTTCGACCTTCTCCGTGGGGTTCATGCCGGCGGCGGGTTCGTCGAGCAGCAGCAGCCGTGGCTTCGTGGCCAGGCAGCGGACGATTTCGAGCCGGCGCTGTTCGCCGTAGGGCAGGCTTTTCGCGGGTGCATCGCGGAAGCGGCGCAGATTGAAAATATCCAGCAGCTCTTCAGCCCGTTTTACGATGGCGGCTTCATCGCGCTGGAAGCGTCCGAGGCGGATGAGCGATTGCACGGGGCTGGTCTCGCGGTGGAGGTTCATGGCCGCGCGCACGTTGTCGATGACGCTGAGCGAGCCAAACAGCCGGATGTTCTGGAACGTGCGCGCGATACCCAGCTCGGCCCGTTCAAAGGGTTTCAGGCCGGCGAGATCTTTGCCCGCCAGGCGCACGGTGCCCTCGGTCGGCGGATAGACGCCGGTGATGAGGTTGAAGATGGTGGTCTTGCCCGCGCCGTTCGGGCCGATCAAGCCGTAGAGGTCCCCTGGCTGGAGCGAGAGGTTCAGGTCCTTGACGGCAACCAGCCCTCCGAACCGCTTGGTGCAATGTCTGATGTCCAGAATGCCCATGGCTATTGCGTCGTGGCGGCTGCCCGTGGCTGCCGCTTGAGCAGGGTCCAAGTGCCAAGCAATCCCTGCGGCCGGTAAATCATGATGAGCACCAGCAGGATGGAGAAATTCACCAGGCGGAAGACGCCGAACTCGCGGAACACCTCCAGGACGACGGTGATCAGAATGGCGCCCACAATGGAGCCTTCAATGCTGCCGAGGCCGCCCACCACGATCATGATGATCAGGTAGAAGGAGGTGATGAACGTGAACGAATTGGGATGCAGGTACATCGTGTAGTGCGCGAACAGGCCGCCCGCCGTCCCGGCAAACATGGAGCTGATGACGAAGGAAAGGACCTTAAAGCGCGTGGTGTCCACGCCCATGGCTTCGGCGGCGATCTCATCGTCGCGGATGGACAGAAAGGCGCGACCGTAGCTGGAATGCACCAGGTTGTGTACGGTGACGACCGCGACCACCACGGCCAGATACACCCAGAAAAAATTGCTGAGCTGGGGAATGCCGGTGAAGCCGCGCGCGCCGCCGATGGCGTCAATGTTCAGGATGAGGACTCGAATGATCTCGCCGAAGCCGAGCGTGACGATGGCCAAGTAGTCGCCGCGCAGCCGCAAGGAGGGAATGCCCACCGCGAGGCCGGCGACCCCGGCCACCAGCGCTGCCGCGATCAGGCCGATCGTCAGCAGCAGGGCGTTCTGCGCCGTCGGGGGCAGGAAGGGGACCAGCGCGAGGATGGAGGGCCCTCCGTAATAGACCACCGAGGCGGAAGTGTAGGCCCCCACGGCGTAGAAGCCGGCGTGCCCGATGGAGAACTGGCCCGTGATGCCGTTGATGAGGTTGAGACTAACGGCAAGAATGATGTTGATCCCCACCAGGATCACGATCTGATAGTAGTAGGCCCCGATGAGGTCCCGCAGGCCCGCTTGCAGGATGGCCAGCAAGGCGAGAACGGCGCACCAGGCGATCCACTTCCTCACACCTTGTCCACCATCCCTTTCCCCATGATTCCGGCGGGCTTGAGGAGCAGGATCAGAACCAGAATGACGAAGGCGATGGCGTCGCGGTAGGTGGACTGTCCGTAGCCGACCGCCATCACTTCGGCCATGCCCACAATCAGGCCGCCCAGCATCGCGCCGGTAATGTTGCCGATGCCGCCCAGCACCGCCGCCACAAAGGCTTTGAGCCCCGGCATGATGCCCATGAGGGGATCGATCTTGGGATACATCAGGGAGACCAGAATCCCTCCGGCAGCCGCCAGAGCCGAGCCCAGCGCGAAGGTGAAGGCGATGATCCAATCCGTATTGATGCCCATCAGCTTGGCCGTGTCCAGGTTAAACGAGACGGCGCGCATAGCTTTGCCCGTGCGGGTATAGTGCACTATCAGGTTGAGCAGGACCATCAGGACAATCGAGACCACCAGGACGATCACGCGCTGACTGTCCAGGGTCAGCCCCCCGATCCTCCACAGCGCGGTGGGGATGATTTGCGGGAAGAATTTCGGGTCGGCGCCAAAGGCCTGCTGCCCGCCATTCTCCAGAAACAGCGAGACCCCGATGGCGATGATCAGCAGCGCCAGGCGGGAGTTCTGCGGCGCGGGCCGCAAACCGGCCTTCTCCACTAGGAGGCCGGTCGCGACGCCCGCCACTGCGCCCAGCGCCAGCCAGCCGGCCGTGGGATGGATCAGCTGCCCCACGCCCGCTCCCACAATTCCCAGCCAGAACGCCAGCGCGTACCGCGAGCCGCTGCGTCCGGGGCGGTACGCGAATCGTTCGATGAGAATTCCCAGGCCGGCGGAAAGAAGCATGGCTACCAGCATGATCAGCACGGCGCTGGCCGGGGAGGTTCCAAAGGCAGCTTGCATCCAGCGGTTGTTGGCCAGGTAGTAGCCCATGAAGGCGCCGAACATGTAGACGTCGCCGTGGGCAAAGTTGATGAGCCGCAGCACGCCATAAACCATGGTGTAGCCAAGCGCGATGAGGGCGTAGGCGCTGCCTTGCGAGATGCCGTTGATGAGCTGTTGCAGAAAGGTGGTCATCCATCCAGTCCGAGGACGAAATATCAGGCTCAAATCGTAATCTCACCAATTGTATAGGAGAGAAAGAGACAGCGGGGGCGATTACTGTTCGTTACACATGAGAAACGAGGCCGCGTCCTGGTTAACGGATGGACAGGTCCGAACCTTTATGCGAGCCCGAATTCTTGGCCCGGTAAGCTTCAAGTTTCGGCGGGACTATGCGGCAAAATACGAGATCCCAGATAACGTAGACCGGGAACCAGAGGACTAGCGTGGCACCAAGAAGCCACAATCCCCTCAGCCCGAGAAATCGACACGTGAAAATGGTCAGTGCTAACCCGAGCAAACCGGACAAACGTAAATGCCATCCTGCGAATTGCAGTTGCCTGGAACAGTTGGGACAGGTAATCGGCCCGGTGAGATACAATTGCGTATTCGGAACGATCTCCCTGCAGAATGGGCACGTAAAGATCGAACGTAATCTCAACGTCAGATTCTACTCCGAACAGCGGAGACGGAGGGGTCAGGGGCTAAGGGTTTCGAGGTATTCCAGCTTCCCGTCCCGGACCTGCAGCACCACGGCCGGCTTCACAGCGTTGCGATCCGCATCGAGAGTAATCTTGCCGGTGACCCCGGCATAGTCCTTAGTTTGGGCAATGGCATCGCGGACCTTGGCGGGCTCGGTGGAATTGGCGCGGCGGATGGCGTCAAACAAGACGAGCGCGGCGTCATACCCCAGCGCGGCCAGGCCGTCGGGGACTTCATGGAAGCGGGCTTTGTAGTCCGCCACGAACTTCTGGATGGCGGGGCTGGGGTCGTCCACGGAGTAGTGAGTGGAGAAATAGGAATTGTTGAGCGATTCCCCGCCGATCTCCAACAGTTTGGGGGAGTCCCAGCCGTCCCCGCCCAATAGCGGCACGGAGAGACCGAGCTTGCGGGCCTGGCGCGCGATCAGACCGACCTCGGTGTAATAACCGGGGATGAAGATGCCCTGCGGATTCTTGGCCTTGATGGCGGTCAACTGCGCGCTGAAATCGGTGTCGCCTTCGCTGTAGCTTTCGTCGGCGACAATGGCTCCACCCATCTTCTTTATATTGTCAACGAACACGTCGGCCAGGCCCACGGAGTAGTCGTTCTT
>JBGPJR010000228.1:0-3803 GCA_041485545.1 Terriglobia bacterium | reverse complement strand
TCGCGGAGGAATGGCAAGTTTTACGCCGCTCGCCAGGGAGAACCGTCCGTCTACGAGATGTCCCCGAACGAGCCGGAACACCTGGAAGCTGCCCTGAAAGTGCTCGCCTCCTAGATACCGCCGGATTCGCGCTACAATAAGGGTGGGTTTGTCAGGACGCAGAGATGGCAGAGCGCCTACCAAAGACACTGTTTGAGAAGATCTGGGAGCGGCACGTCGTTGTCGAGGAACCGGACTGCCCGGCCGTCCTCTACATTGACTTGCATCTGATCCACGAAGTGACCTCGCCGCAGGCGTTTCAGGCGCTGCGCGAAAAGAAACTGAAGGTGCGCCAACCCGGCCGCGTGGTGGCTACCATGGATCACAGCATCCCGACGCGGAATCGCTCGCTGCCCATCGCAGACCCCCTGGCCGCCAACCAAGTCCGGCAGCTCGAGATCAACTGCCGCGAGTTTGGCATTCCGCTCTACGACATGAACAGTCCGTATCAAGGCATCGTGCACGTCATCGGACCGGAGTTGGGCCTGACGCAGCCCGGTATGACCATCGTCTGCGGCGACAGCCACACCTCCACGCACGGCGCCTTGGGCGCGCTCGCATTCGGAATCGGCACCACCGAAGTGGAGCATGTCTTGGCCATGCAGTGTCTGCTGCAACGCAAGCCACAAACCTTTGAGGTGCGTGTGGACGGAGCGTTGCGGCCGGGGGTCACCTCCAAAGACATCATCCTGGCTGTGATTGCCAAGAACGGCGTGGCCGGAGGCGTCGGCTGTGTCTTCGAATACACCGGCAGCGCCATCCGGGCGCTCTCCATGGAAGCCCGCATGACCATCTGCAACATGTCCATCGAGGGCGGCGCTAAGGCGGGGCTGATTGCGCCGGACGACACCACCATTGAATACATGGCGGGCCGGCCGTTTGTTCCAAAGGGCGCGGCGTGGGACCAGGCGGTGCGCTTTTGGAAGTCTCTGCCGACCGATTCCGGCGCGCGCTATGACAAGTCTCTTACGCTCGATGCCAGCGCGCTGGAGCCGATGATCACCTACGGCACCAACCCCGGTATGGGAATGCCCATTACGGGCTCGATTCCGCGCCCGGAGTCCATGCCGGATGCGGCCAGCCGGGGGGCACTGGCGCACGCGCTGGAGTACATGGCGCTGGAGCCCGGCAAGCCCTTGCTCGGTCATCCCGTGGATGTGGTGTTCATCGGCAGCTGCACCAACTCCCGCATCTCGGACCTGCGCCTGGCGGCTCAGATTCTGAAGGGGCGCAAGGTAAGTCCCAAGGTGCAGGTGCTGGTGGTTCCCGGCTCCCAGCAGGTGAAGCGCATGGCGGAGCAGGAAGGACTGCCGCAAATCTTTCGCGAAGCGGGCGCGGACTGGCGCGAGCCGGGTTGCAGCATGTGTCTGGCGATGAACGGGGACGAGCTGCGACCGGGGCAGTATTGCGTCTCCACCAGCAACCGCAACTTTGAAGGACGCCAGGGCAAAGGCGGGCGCACCTTTCTCGCCAGCCCGCTGACCGCAGCCGCCTCCGCCGTCGCGGGTTCTATCGCTGACGTCCGCACGCTGCTCTGAAATCCTATGGAACCATTTACAACGCTCACCAGCCGCGTCGTTCCGTTCCCGCAGGATAACGTGGACACGGACATCATTGTGCCGGCGCGGTACCTGAAGGTCACCGACAAAGCCGGCATGGACCAGTATCTGTTCCGCGACTGGCGCTTTGAATCGGACGGCACGCCGAAGCCCGACTTCATCCTGAACCAGCCGCGCGCGCAGGGCGCACAGATTTTTCTCACCGGGCGCAATTTCGGCTCCGGCAGCTCCCGCGAGCACGCTCCCTGGGCGCTGCTGGCCTTCGGGTTCCGCGCGCTCATCGGCCCATCGTTTGCCGACATCTTTCTCGGCAACTCCCTCAAGAACGGGTTGCTGCCCGTCGTCGTTCCGGCAGAGGTAAGCGCCGAGCTGTTGCGGTTGGCCGAAGCCGACCCCAACCTGGAGCTCACCGTAGACCTGCCGTCCCAGACCGTGCAGCTTCCCGGCGGCAAACGGGTCAGCTTCCCGATCGACAATTTTTCCAAGCAATGCCTGCTCGCGGGCGTAGACCAGCTCGGTTACTTGCTGAAGCAGGAGGCGCATATCCGCGCCTATGAAGCCTCTCACCCACCCTTGTTGCAAACCACCGGATAGCCAGCGCCCCTGACGGACCCAATCGGCTATAATGCGCAGGGGTTAGCGCTTCTCAACGTGACCATGTGTGATGAGCAGGGGCGGTTCGTGTGATCGAGCCGCAGCAGAGGAGGAACATATGCAAAAGAAAATCAAGATCGTTCTGATTCTTGCTGGCTTGCTCGCTGTTTCTGCCCAGGCGCAGCGGGAGAACAACCTCGTTGGCACCTGGAAGGTAACTACGATCGCGCTGCCAAACCAGCCAAAGATCGCGTCTCCGCAGCCGGGGCTGTACATCTTCACTCCGAAGTACTACAGCATCATTCGCATCGACAGCAATAAGCCGGGCGCTGTCTCTGCCACGCCGGGAGAGAACAAGGACAATGCGCTGACGGCCCAAGGAGGCACTTATACGGTGACTGGGAATCATCTGCGGACGCGGCCACTAACAGCCAACGACCCGAGCGTCATCGCCGGCCCGGAAAACGAGTACGAATTTGACATCAGCGGGAAATACCTGCTGCTTAGATCCCAGCCGGCCGATCGCAGTGCCTCAACCGTGATCGCGCTCACGCGGTTGGAATATTAGCGCACTGCAACCGGAGATTTCTGATGAATCGGCCATCGACATGCTTGAGGGTCGGCGCGTTTGCTCTCATGGGATCAGGAGAGTCCTGACTCCTTCCCCCTGCCTGCGGTTGCATCTTTTCTCCTGCCGTCCTTGACACCCCGGTTCAAGAGCAGTACTTTCCAAGCCTGCATGACAAGGAGGCTGTGATGAAAAAAGCCGCAATGGCTCTGAGCGTAATCTGTATGTTTGCTTCGGCGGCGTTCGCGCAGGATGTGGTCAAAATCGATCCGAAAGAGTATAAGGTGGAATTTGAAAACGATCAGGTCAGGATCGTGCGTGTGAAGCGGGCTCCGCACTCTAAGGTCGCGATGCATGAACATCCCGACTACGTGGTCGTTTATCTCACCGACATCCATCAGAAGGTTACGGCCACGGACGGAACGGTGACGGAAGCGACGCGTAAGGCGGGCGAAGTGGTTTTTAACAAGGGGCTCAAGCACGCGGAGGAGAGCTTGCTGGATCAGCCCGTTGAAGTGATCCTAGTGGAGCTCAAGACCAAGCCCGCCCCGTAACGGGGAGCCGCGCCTATTCCTTCAGCGCGGCCAGGACTTCGTCGGCGTGGCCTTCCACTTTGACTTTGGGAAAAATCTTCTGAATCTTGCCTTGGGCGTCAATGATGAACGTGGTGCGCTCGATGCCCATGGTTGTCTTGCCGTAGAGGTTCTTTTCCTTCCACACCCCGTAGGCTTCGGCGACCTTGTGGCCCACGTCCGCCAGCAGCGGGAAGGGCAGCGAATACTTCTCCTTGAATTTCATTTGCGCGGCGGCATCGTCCGGGCTGATGCCCACCACCGGCACCTGAAGCTTCTCAAACTTGGGGAACAAATCGCGGAAGGCGCAGGACTCCGCCGTGCAGCCCGGGGTGTCCGCTCGCGGATAGAAGTAGAGAACGAACGGCCGCCCGCGGAAATTCTTCAGGCGGATGGTGCACCCGCATTCGTCTTGTAACTCAAACTCCGGCGCTGGCTGTCCTTCTTCTAACATTTGTTAAGCTCCCTCTA
>JBGPJR010000227.1:0-3805 GCA_041485545.1 Terriglobia bacterium | reverse complement strand
GCAAAAAACAAGGCTAAATGCCATCACCAGCCAACGCCGCATCTTACGCCCGCTTTCTGAGGAACTACACCCTATCCTGCCGCCTATTCTAGGCGTCTTGTGCCCGCCTAGTCAAGTGATTCCAAGCTTCGCGGAATCATTAGGATGACCCACGTCCGCCGGTTCATTCGATGCGCGCTGGCGGGGATGGCGTTTGCTCTGGAAAAAGAAAATTTCGGAGTGCGGCCGCCTGGCGGCGGTTCAGGACGCGCTGCAATGCTTCTTTGGAGGCGGACCGTACGTTTTCCAGGCTGCCGAATTCTTGGAGCAGTCGCCGCGCCGTGCGCTCCCCGATGCCGGGGACTTCCAGCAGCTCGGAACGCAGCCGTCGCGTGCTGCGCCGCGCGCGATGAAACGCGACCGCAAAGCGGTGCGACTCATCGCGAATCTGTTGCACCAAGTGCAGCACCGGGGAGTGCGGGTCCAGACGCACCGGTTCGGACTCGTGCCCGTAGACGTAAAGAATCTCTTCCTTCTTGGCGATGCTCGCGAGCGGCTGGTTGATGATCCCCAGCCCTTCGAGCGCCTGCGCCGCAGCGTGCAACTGCCCGATGCCACCATCAACGAGGATCAGCTCGGGCAGCGACTTGTTTTCCTCCTGCAGGCGCCGGTAGCGCCTCGCGACCACCTCGCGCATGGAAGCGAAGTCGTCGTTGCCCTCCACCGTGCGCACGATGAATTTGCGGTACTCCGACTTGCGCATCTTGCCGCCTTCCCACACCACCATCGAGGCCACCGTGTCAGTGCCCTGGATGTGTGAGACGTCGAAACACTCGATGCGCTGCGGCGGCTCCGGCAAGTCCAGAGACTCCCGCAGCGACTCCGCGATGGCTTTGGCGGAGGGTTGCAGGACGCGGAAGCGCTGCTCGAAGGAGAGCGCGGCGTTGCGCTCCGCCAGCTCCAGAAAGGCGCGCTTGGGGCCGCGCTGCGGGATCAGGATTTCCGCCTTGCGCCCGCGCTTCTCCGAGAGCAGCTCTTCGAGCGCCTCGCGGTCCTCAAAATCCGCCGGCACGTGCAGCAGGGCGGGGACGTATTGCTGGTCGAGATAGAGTTGCTTAACGAGGGAGGAGAGAAACTCGCTGGCCTCGAAGGACTCCTGGTTCTCCCAGAAGAACTCGCGGCGATCCAGCACGCGCCCCCCTCGCGTGTGGAACACGTTGACCGCCACCAGCGGCCCTTCCTGGTGGTAGCCGATGATATCGAGATCATCGCCCTCAGCCGCAGCCATTTTTTGCTTCTCTTCGAGCTGCTCCAGCGTGGAGATCAGGTCGCGGCACGCGGCGGCCTCTTCATAGCGCTGGCCTTCCGAGGCCTGCTCCATGCGCGCGCGCAGCTCGCGCCGCAAATCGCCGTGGCGCCCTTCCAGAAACAGCTTGGCGTCGCGCACCGCCGCGGCGTAGCGTGCGTCCGTCGTGAGGCCCTCGACGCAAGGCCCCTGGCAACGGTGGATGTAATACTCCAGACACGGGCGCGGGTGCGTGCGCGTCAGGTCCACGGTGCAGGAGGGCACGCGGAAGGTGCGGTGGATGAAATGCACGATGCGGTAGGCCAGCCCGGCGGGGAAGTACGGGCCAAAATATTGCGAGCCGTCCTTCTTCAGCCGCCGCGTGACGTAGACGCGCGCATACCGTTCGGACAGGGTCAGCTTGATGTATGGGTAGGTCTTGTCGTCGCGCAGCAGCACGTTGAAGCGCGGCTGGAGCTGCTTGATCAGGTTGTTCTCGAGCGCCAGCGCCTCGCGCTCGTTGTCCACCACAATGGTCTTGATGTCCACCGCTTCGCGGAGCAGCGTGTCCGTCTTGGCCTCGGCGGCGCGGGCTTCCAGGAAGTACGAGCGCACCCGCTGGCGCAGGTTCTTGGCCTTGCCCACATACACTACCTGCCCGGCGGCGTTCTGGAACTGATAGACGCCGGGGGCATTGGGAATGGCGGCGAGTTGTTCCGGGCGCAGCATAGCTGAATGGGGTTTCCTTAGGGTGCTGCTACATTGGATGGTAGCAGATTCGTCTGCGATGCCGCTTCTCGCCGGATGGGCTATCATCTGCCTAGTGACTGGACGCGCGCCAGCGCGGGAGGCATTGAACTATGAGCGGTATGGTTGAGAAAATCTTCGTTTCGTCGACAGGTGGCGCGGTGATGCAAGCCGTCGAGCAAGTCGAAGCGGTGACGGGCTCCGGGCTGCGCGGCGACCGCTACGCCACGCGCACGGGCTATTGGAGCGGCGTGGATGAGTGCGAGGTGACGTTGATCGAGGCCGAGGATCTGGAGGAGATCACCGCGACCGCGGGCCTGCGTGTGCTGAACGGGGAGCACCGGCGCAACCTGGTCACGCGCGGCATTCCGCTGGAGGATTTATACGGCCATCGCTTCCAGATCGGGGAGGCGGTGCTGGAGTATGACCGCCCGCGGCCGCCCTGCACCTACATTCAGGCGCTCACCGGGCAGGAGGGTCTGACGCGCGCGCTGGGGCGCCGCGGCGGCATCTGCGCCCGCGTAGTTACGCCCGGCCGCATCCGCGTCCGGGACGCCATTGTGGTTGTGCAACACTCCGACTGAGTGCTGCTAAAAAATAATTCCACCGGTGGCAGAATTCCGAGCGGTCGTTCTCACTTGCACAATCAAGTGAACGTTACTCTGGCCGACACTTTCGGTTGGTTGAGTCAAAAGCAGATCAGTAGTAACTTTGAGTTCTGTTATCAAGCGATCATCCTCAAGCAGACAGTAGAAGGGATTTTCGTTGGCTGTTGGTGTGTTCTGACCCAGCTCATCAGGGCTTGGAATTCTAAGCGCGTCGAGTAGAACCTTTAGGCGATTGTCGATATCGCCTCCGTGCCTAACTAATCCGCCTGGCTGGTCCCTGCGCAAAAAGAGGATGTCTAGCGCGCAAGTGAGGTTAAAGAAATCGCTCACCAAAGGGAGAAATCGGTATCCGCATCGGTTGTATCGGTCGGGTAGCGAATCGATCAGGTCAGGCTCTGAGCCAGAATGTTTTCGATTAATGCGGACTAAGGTGGGGTGCTGTTGCCACAGTTCTCGCAATTGGGGATGAAAGACTTGTCTAATGACATGCTTATCTTTCGAGCGAGTATTGCCTTGTGATGCCGCAGGCAACGAGCCTTGATACACCAGTCTGAATTCCATAAGGTGTCTTGGTCTCTAGTCTTGGTGTGGGGACCGTAATACACACACTGAGTTCTTCCCGTCCGTCACTGACTGTCCGGCAGGGCCAGGTATTCGAGCAGCGTGAGGCCGACCCGCTGGAGGAACTGCTGCGCAATGGAGGGTAGCTAGCCACTGGTTTCATCCAGGGCGATGCGCTCCACGCGGTGCATGGGATAGAAGACGGTATTCGGCAGCAGCAGCGACGGCTGGGCTTCCAGCAGTTGCCGCATCCAGTCGTCGAAGCAGTTGAGGTCAATTCCCTGGACCGTCACGCCCGCCGCCGTCAGCGACAACAGCCTTCCCCAAATTTTCTCCCTGGGAGCGTTCAGGCTCACGATGACGATGGTGTCCCGTTCCATCGGTTTCCTCTACTCCGCGGCGGCCGTGGACTTGAGCTGCCGCCGCAGCTCGTTGCTCTGGTCGAACAGGTGCTCCAGTTCACGGCTGCGCAGGTTGTCGCGCATGTGTTCGAGCAGCTGCGCAAAGGTGGTCAGCGCCCGCTCCAGGTTTTCCGCATTGGTGAGGCAGATGTCGCGCCAGACGCGATAGGAGCTGTCGGCCAGCCGTGAGGCGTCGCGCAGGCCGCCGCCGGAAAGCTCCAGGT
>JBGPJR010000226.1:0-3823 GCA_041485545.1 Terriglobia bacterium | reverse complement strand
TTCAAGATTTGCAGCGGTTCCTCCGTGCGCGGATTGTCGGAAGTCAGAATGATGCGGTCGCAGCCGGCCGCAGCCAGGCCCATCAGGGGACGTTTGCCGCGATCGCGGTCGCCGCCGCAGCCGAACACCAGGATCAGCTCACCGGCCCCAACCAACTCCCGTGCAGAGGCCACGAGCGTCTTGAGCCCCTCATCCGTGTGCGCATAGTCCACAAAGACCGCAAAGGGCTGGCCTTCCTCAATCGCCTCCATGCGTCCGGGAACTCGCAGGTCCTGGACGCCTTTCTGGATTTGATCCGGCGAAGCCTCCAGAGCCAGGCCGGCGGCAACGGCAGCCAGCAGGTTATAGACATTATGGCGCCCGACCAGGGGGGAGCTGATTTCCAGGGGTCCCACGGGGGTTTGCGCCGTCAATTCAATACCCGACCGGCCGGCCTTCCACCGCCGCGCGCTCACCTCCGCGGCCTGCTCGATGCCAAAGCGCACCACCTGACCGGACGTGATGCCGGCCAGTTGGCTGATGCGTTCCTCATCCGCATTCAGGATCGCAAAACGCGGAGCAGGGTCTTCCTCGCGCGGCAGAAACAGCCTGGCCTTGGTCTGGAAGTACTCGTCCGCATCGCGGTGGAAGTCCAGATGGTCGCGCGCGCAGTTGGTGAACACAGCGGTGTGAAAGGAGCAGCCGGTCACCCGTTCCAGAACCAGGGAATGGGAGGAGACCTCCATGACCGCCGCGTGCCCGCCCGCGTCCGCCGCCTCCCGCAGCATACGCTGCAGGTCCAGCGATTCGGGTGTGGTTTGCAAGGCCGGCAGGCTCGCCGTTGCTTCTCCAAACGCGCGCCGATACTCAATGGTGCCGAGCAGCGCGGGCTGGCGCGCCGCCGCGCTCAAAATCGAGGCAATCAAAAAGCTGACCGTCGTCTTCCCGTTCGTCCCGGTCACGCCCACCAATTGCAGGTCACGGGAGGGATGGCGGTAGAACTCCGCGGCCGCCAGCGCCAGGGCTTTGCGCGCATTGGGCACCTGAACCCAACAGGCGACTCCGGCGGCGAAAGGGTCGTTGGGTGGCAGCTCCGAGGCAACTGCAACCGCTCCGCGGTTCCGCGCGTCTTCTAGGAAGCGGTGGCCATCTTGACGGTATCCGCGGATGGCAAAGAACACGTTGCCAGTCTCGACACGCCCGGAGTGGTACTGCAATCCAGAAACCTCAATGCGGCGATCTCCAAAAAAAGCAGCTCCTCGCACCGCGCGAAAGAGTTCCTGGAGCGTCATGCTAGTAGGATGGGGTCCCAGCGGATTGCACTCAGTGTTGGCATCTGCATCTGCAGGACGAAAAGCGACTGGCTGCGCGAAGCAGGGGATAGCAGAACTCCTATAGTCACATTATAACCCTATAGGGGAGAGCACTCAGCCGCTCGCTGGCGAGGAAACGGCCCGGGCGGAAGGCCGGGACGGCCCTGGAGCCCCTGCTCCGGGAGCCTCCAGGCGGCGAGGCGGGCTGTTTCCAGGAAAGCCGGTGGTAAAGCGCACGACGATCGGTTGTCCTTCCTCCAGCGGCACGCCCGGCAGTGGCGACTGTTCGTATGCGACTCCGTAGCCTACAATTTGAATCGGAAGTCCTCGCGCCGCCGCCTGAGATGTGATCGCGCGCACGGACTGGCCGAGAAAGTTCGGAACCACCCAATCGGCCGGCGTCTCGAGCGGCACCGTGCTTTCGCCTTCGGCAACCACTTCTTCGTCGGACTGCGCAGTGGATTCCTTCTCCTTCCACGACGCCAGCGAGAGTGGCAGCGTTTGCGGGACCGTGGGGAGTACGTTGCGATAGGACAGGATCTGTTCCGCTACGGCGCGAAACACCGGAGCCGCCACGTCCGCGCCGTGGTACTTTCCGCGCGGCGAGTCCAGCACTACCAGAATTGTAAACAGCGGGTCTTCGGCCGGCGCGAAGCCGACGAAGGACGCCACGTAATCACGTACCGAATAGGTCTTGGTGAGCGGATCGAGTTTCTGTGCCGTCCCGGTCTTCCCACCGGCGGAGTAACCCTTCGGCAGCGCGGTCTTCCCGGTTCCCGCAGTGACGACCTTTACCATCATGTCTTGCATCAGCCCGGCCGTCCGCGGGCTGATCACACGCCGGGCATCGCGGACCGGGGCTGCCGGCGGCGCACCGGGTCGAGAGGTTCCCAAGACAATGCGCGGTCGCACCCAAACCCCGTCATTGGCAACCGTGGAAGCCGCGGCCAGCACCTGCAACGGCGTCGCGCCGATTTCCTGCCCCATGGCAATCGCGCCGATGGAAGCCTTCCACCAACGCTCCGGCGGCTTGGTGAGGCCGCGCGCTTCGCCGGGCAGCTCGATCCCGGTCAGGCTGCCAAACCCAAAGCTCCGCAGATATTGATACAGGCCCTCGTTGCCCAGCCGCAGGGCGATCTTGATGGTGCAAACATCGCTGGAATTTTCAAACGCTTGCGCCACCGTAAGGATCCCGAAAGGTTTGTGGTCGTGGATGGTGTGGCCAAACAGATTGATAGAGCCCATCTGGCAATCAATGTACTCGCCGGGGTTGGTCAGCCCCTCCTCCAGGGCGGAGGCCATGGTAATGATCTTGAACGTGGAGCCTGGTTCGTAAATCCCGCTGATCGCGAGATTGCGCTGCGCTGCCTCCCTGCCTTCCGCGTACGTGTTGGGATTGAACGTAGGACGGTTGGCCAGGGCCAGAATCTCGCCGGTGTGGGGATCCTCGACCAGCACGGTGCCGGAGATGGCGTGCGACGCGGCCATCACCGCATCCAGTTCCCGCTCGGCGAGGGACTGAATGGTCTCATCAATGGTGAGAACCAGGTCCTCGCCCGGCGCGGGCGGCTTTCCGGTGCGTCCAAACCAGCGCCGCCGCGCGTCCCGCTGGATCAGCATCTCCCCGGGACGTCCCCGGATGGCCGCGTCGTAACGCAGTTCGATCCCGGCCAGTCCCTGATCGTCCACGCCCACGTAGCCGAGCACATGCGCCGCCAGCTCGCGCTTGGGATAGAAGCGCTTGGTCTCCGTCTGAAAGTGGATGCCCTTCAGATTCAATTGGCGGACGCGCGCCGCATCCTGGGCGGAGACCTTGCGCTGAATCCAAACGAAAGACTTGTCTCCTTGCAGTTTTTTTCTGAGCTCGGCCTCGCGCATCCCCAGGATCGGCACCAGGAGCCGCGCCGTGGCTTCCGGTTCGGTTACCTCGGCGGGAACGGCGAAGATGGACTCCACCTCGACGCTCATCGCCAAGGGGCGCAGGTTACGGTCGTAGATGATCCCGCGCACCGGGCTGATTTCCACGGTCTGTTCCTGCTGTCGCCGGGCCCGCTGCGCGAAGGAATCGTGCTCGAAAACCTGCAACTGGACCAGGCGGCCCGCGATCAGAGCCACCCAGACCCCCAAAAAGGCCGTGAGAGTCAGGAAGTGGCTCCGGCGGACCGGTGGAGTTCGTTTCGGCATCGGGTCAGTTGCGGAGCGGGCGCTCCGCGGAAGAAACTGCTTTCTGCTAAGGCAGCGCGGCCGCCAGGCTGGGGCTCGGCATCGCCAGATCCGAGGTGGGCTGGCTCTGCGCCACTAAAGCATTCGCCCCAGCGTCTGGACCGCGGAACATCTGATTGGGCGCCAGCGTTGTCATGCCCAACTGGTTGCGTGCGATCCAGTCGATGCGCCGGGGATCGACTAGCGAGGCTTCCTCCAGGCGCAGCTTCCGGTTCGCTTCGACCAGTTGCTGCTTCTCGCGATCCAGCTGTTCTAGGCGATAGCCGTTCTCCCGGCTTTCGAATCGGGCCCGCGCCGCGAACAGGCCG
>JBGPJR010000225.1:0-3839 GCA_041485545.1 Terriglobia bacterium | reverse complement strand
GAGATACTGGCGGTTCTCTGGAACATTTTTGAACGACCAGGGGAACTGCACCTGCAGCGCGCCCAGCTTGCCCGCTTGCAGCAGCGGCTCCAGGCCCTCTTTGACGGCGCGCTCTTCGTCCGCGCTGGCGTCGCGCTCATGCGTGAAGCGGCGGTAAAGCTTCGCGGTGAAGCGGAAGCGCGGGTTCACGGCGCTGCGGCGCACCCAGACGCGCGCAATCTCCGGTCGCGGCGGACGATAGAAGGACGTGTTGATCTCCACCACATCGAAGTATTGGGCGATGGTTTCGAGCTCGCGCCCGCTGCCGGAAGAAACCGCCGGGTAGGCGATCCCCTTCCAGTCGGCGTAGGACCACCCCGCCGGGCCCACGTAGGTATTAACCGGATGCACTGGATGCAATTCCTGCGTCTGAGTCGACGCGCTGGGAGCGGTTCCGCTACCTTGCGTCACCGGAACGGGGGACGCGGCGGCGTTTGCTCGCGAGTTGGTGTGGAACGTTCTCATTTCGCTTTTTCTTCGCTGCCACTGTAGCGCTCCGCCGCTGCCTTGTCAACTGGCAGCTTCACAGCGTAACAAGAAAAGATACGTCTCGCGGAGCCATGCACCGGAGTTTCAGAACAGGGGCTTGAGTTTGCGGTAGGTATCGGCGAGGGCTTCGGGGAGCACGCGGGTTTCCCCGATGGCGCTAATAAAGCTGAAGTCGGCGTGCCAGCGCGGCAGCACGTGCATATGGAGGTGGTCGGCGATGCCGGCGCCGGCGCTCTTGCCGAGGTTCATCCCCAGGTTGATTCCTTCCGGATGGTAGGCGGTCTGGATGGCCTGCTCGGCTTTGCGAGTGAGCGCGGCGAGTTCGGCCCAGGTGGCCTCATCGAGCCCGGCGAGCTGGCCCACGTGCCGGTAGGGCGCGATCATCAGATGCCCGCTGGTATAAGGATACAGGTTGAGCAGCACGAAGTTGCTGAGCCCGCGGTAGAGGACGAGGTTTTCCTCGTCGTTGGTCTGCTCCATCTTGCGGCAGAAGATGCAGCCGAACTCGCGCTCTTCCCCGACTACGTAGCGGTATCGCCAGGGGCTCCACAGATAATCCATGCGCTCCGCCGGTTGGAAAAAACAGGAAACAGGGAGATGTCCGGGAGGATGCCAGCCAGGCGCTAGGGCAATTTGGCCGGCGCCACACTGCGGCCGGAGTTGACGACATCCTTCAGTTCTTTGCTCGGTTTGAAGTACGGAATCTTTTTGGGAGGGACTTCCACCCGGGCGCCGGTCTTGGGGTTGCGCCCGACCCGCGCTCGCCGTTCCCGGGTGCGAAAGCTTCCGAAGCCGCGAATCTCGATCTTGTCGGAGCTTCGCAGCGCTTTGACAATGCTCTCGAAAATAGTCTCCACAATGACTTCGGAATCCTTGCGGCTCATTTCCACCGCACGGGAGACTTCATCGATCAAATCCGCCTTGGTCATATCCCAGCCAGCTCCTCAGGGGCGCTTCCCATTCCGCAAAGTAGTATGCCTCGGTCGGCGATGCGATGCAAGAGAGGAGATGAAGTTCTCTCGGCGCCATTTTGCGAGCCGAAGGCAAGTCCCGCAAGCGCTCCCAGGAAGCAGAGTTCCCTCGCGACGGTCCGGCTTATTTCTTGGCCGACTGGCGCTCCTTCATGGCCATCAGCTCACCGATGTTCGTGGTGGGACTGCCGGAATTGGCGCTGTGCTGCGGCGGCAGCTTCCCCGAGTCGGGTCGGGGCGCTGCGGGCTGCTGCGCGGCCCGGCGGCTGAGGCCAATCTTCTTCTCCTCGAAGCTGAGCTTGATGATGCGGAACTCCTCTTCCTGGCCGGGCTCCAAATCAATCGAGCGACGCGGCCCCGGCTCGTTGGAAATCTCGGAAATGTGGCAGAGGCCTTCCAAACCCTCTGCCAGCTCCACAAAGACGCCGAAAGAGGTTTTTCGCACCACCCGCCCGCGGACCAGCTCTCCCACTTTGTGGGCGTTACAATACGACTCCCAGCTATCGGGCTGCAATTGCTTGATTCCGAGCGACAGGCGGCGGTTCTCCGGATCGATGTTCAGAATCATGGCTTGCACCGTCTCGCCCTTTTTCAGCACCTCGGACGGATGCTTGACGCGCTGCGTCCAGGAGAGGTCCGAGACATGCACGAGTCCGTCGATGCCCTCCTCCACCTCCACAAAGGCACCGAAGTCGGTGAGATTGCGCACTCTGCCCTGCACGATGGAGCCGACCGCGTAGCGCTCCGCCAGCTTCTCCCAGGGGTTCGGGGCAATCTGTTTCAGACCGAGCGAGATGCGGCGATCTTGCGGGTTGGCATCCAGCACGACCGCGTCGACCTGCTGGCCGCGGGAGACGATCTTGGAAGGGTGGCGCAGGCGCTTGCTCCAGCTCATCTCCGAAACGTGCACCAGGCCTTCCACGCCCGGCTCCAACTCCACAAAGGCGCCGTAATCGGTAACGTTCAGCACCTTGCCGGAGACCCGGCTTCCCGCCGGATAGTTCTCCGCCACGCGCAGCCAGGGATCTTCCGAAAGCTGCTTCAGGCCGAGCGAGACGCGCTCCTTTTCCGGATCGTACTTCAGCACCTTCACTTGGAGCTGCTGGCCCACCTGCACCACTTCGGAAGGATGTGCCGCGCGCCCCCAGCTCAGATCCGTGATGTGCAGCAACCCGTCAATTCCGCCCAGGTCCACGAAGGCGCCGTACTCGGTGAGATTCTTGACGATTCCGGGAAGGACCGCGCCCTCTTTCAAAACCGCCAGCGTGGCTTCCTTGCGCTGCTTGCCTTCTTCCTCCAAAACCGCTTTGCGCGAAACCACGATATTGCCGCGCTTGCGATTGACCTTGATGATCTTGCAGGTAATCTCCTGCCCCAGCAAAGCGTCCAGGTTGCGCGCCGGACGCACGTCAATCTGGGATCCGGGCAGAAACGCCCGCATCCCGATGTCCACGGCGAGGCCGCCTTTGGTCTTCTCCAGCACCACTCCGGTAATGGGAGCCTGGTGCTGGTAAGCCGCTTCGATGTCGCTCCAGGCCCGAATTTTCCGCGCCCTGGCGTAGGAGAGCAGGACGTAACCGTCGCGCTCCTCGGCCGAGTCCATCAGCACTTCGATCTCGTCGCCGGGCTGCACGCGAACATTTCCCAGTGCGTCGCGGAACTCCTCCACCGGGATGGCCCCCTCGCACTTGTACCCCACATCCACGATCACTTCCGAATCGGTGATCTTCACGACATGCCCTTTGAGCAGGCTGCCGCTGGAAGGCTGGGAAAACTGGGGGTAGGAATCCAGCATGCTGTCAAATTCGTCGGCGGCCTCGGAACGGGCGGCTGGCGCTTCGGTTGCCGGCGGTGCCTCCGCCTGCGGGGGAGCTTCCGCTGGCGGGGAGGTTTCCGCCTGCTGTTCCGCTTCCTGCGCCCGCTGCACGAGCGGTTCTGGCTGCGCCGTTTCTGGCGCCGACGGCGCGACCAATTCCGGCTGTGGCGCGTCCGGGTCCTGCGGAGCGGCTTCGGACTCCTGCTGCGCTATGACAGCCTCTTCTGGTTCAAACATCTTCAGCCTTTCCAGGGGCGGTTGTTGTGTACCGAGCGGAGAAAGCATTCCACCGCCCGGAGGCGACTCTCGTCTCTTCCATCCTTCGGAAGAGCCGGATACTTGCGCCCGCCCCGGACCGACGGAACCCGGTAGGTCTCAAGGAATCCGCTGGCCGCTGCCGAGCAGGCAAAAAACTTGTGAACCCCTTGCTTCCTCTTTGCTTTATCTCCTCGATGCACTGTGCACAGGGCAACCGGTATCGAATGCGCCTCACTATACAGAAATCGCCCCGCTGTGTCAATCCG
>JBGPJR010000224.1:0-3869 GCA_041485545.1 Terriglobia bacterium | reverse complement strand
CGAAGCGGTACGCGCCTTGTTAATCGCGAAATAGAAGCACTCGCCGGTCAGCCGTCCGTAGGTGGGACTCTCCGGATCCTCGTCCACGCGCACAATGCGGAAGCGCCGCGGCTGCGTCTCGCCGCTGCGCGCGCGGCGTAGGACCGCGACCGGCGCCGACACTACCAGATCGCTCTCGGCCGCTTGGCCGCCGAGGGCCAGCTCGCCCCACTCCACGGCCTCAATCTCCGCCGGGTCGAGATATCCCAGCCGCACGCGCCCGTTCACCGGATTGACGGCCGCCAGCCAGCACTGCTCGCCGAAAATCGCCAGCTCCTTCACCGACTCGGGCAGCATGAAGCTCATGCGATTCACCGGATCGTCCCAGAACTGCGCGATGACGCGGCCCGCCTCGGGATCGGCGGCGCGCACCGCCACGCCGTCGCCCACGACGTAGTTCTTGGTGTATTCCACGATGCGGCGCGCCAGCGGGTTGACCAGGAAGAGGTAGTAGGCCACCTGCTGCATGCGCGTGTGCACGGGTGGCGTCAGATCGCGCGGCGAGAGCGTGGAGCCGAAGCCGCGCTGCGGTCCGACGGGGCGAAAGCCCTGCGGGTCCATGCCGAACAAGAGGCCCGGCGAGGCGGCTTCGCGGGCGCGTGCTTGTGCGGCGAGCGCTTTCGGAGCCGTAGCCGTTTCAGGTGCGTCGTTCAGATGCAGAACTGTCAAGCCCATTGGTAACCTCCGGAACCGGCGTAGCGTTCCTCGCTGCGAGCGTGGATGGCCTGCGGCCAAAGGCCCTGCTCGGCGTCGCGGTCGCCGCCCATGGCGTACCACTCCGGCTCGCTGTCCATCGAGCCCAGGGCCGCCGCGCCGCGCGCCGCGCTTTCAGCCGAGTGCAGCGCCAGAGCCAGCGCCCAGAAGCGGTCGGCGTGGCCCGCCTCGGTGCGCTCGGCGTCAAAGCGGATGTTGCCCGCGCTGGTGACGAGCCGCTTCACCGCGTTCAGATCGCGGCGCAGCGGGCGCAGGTCCGGGATGCGCACGGTGCGTTCCTCAAAATGCCGCTTCATGCGCACGGCCATCTCCTGCTTGCGCGCCGCCGTGAAGCTGACCGGCTCGACCTTGCCGGGGAAGGCGGCGGCGAGCCGCTCGGCCATCTGGCTCCCCATGCCGGTGGCGTCCAAAGAGCCGCGCACGCACAGTGGGACAAAGTCGCCGAGAACCTTTTCTTGATCGGAGAACTTGGTCGCGGGCATCTCAATCACGGCGCGCGTCCAGAAAACGTCGCCGACTCTTTCCATCAGGACCAGCACGGCCAGGTCATGCACGCGCGCCACGTCGTAGCCGAAGTACAATTCCCGCCCGGCGCTCTGCCATCCGGCCGGCAGCGCGCTGGTGGCTTGCTGATCTTCGCAGGCCGCGATCAGGTCCAGGCCGATGTAGTTGTCCGCGCCGGACAAAAACGAACACTCGTATTCCTGCTGCCAGGTCTGCTCATCGCCAACGGCCTGGCGCAGCGTCTCGACCTCGATGGGGCAGCCCTCGGCAACCGCCGTGTGCACATCGCACCAGTGGCTGCTCCATCCCTGCGTAGCGACCATCGGGAGCGAAGCACAAAGGCCGGCCCGCAGTGCCTCGCGAGCTAACTCGTAATACTTGCCGCGCTGGCCGTTGGGCGTGGAGAGGACGCGCAGCTTGAGCCCGCCGCGCGAGATGCGCCCGAAGGCGGCGGCCCAGATAGCGCGGTCCTGCTGGTGGAAGGCGAACTCGTCCAGGATCATGTTGCCCGTGTAGCCGCGCGCCGTGTCCGGGTTGGCGGGAAGGCCGATGATGCGCGAGCCGTTCGGAAATTTGATCTCGTGCTGGCGGACGTTCACGCTGTCAAAGAATGTGGAGGTTTCAAACTTCGTCCCCGCGACGCGCATGGCCCGGACATGCAATTGCACCCTCTGCATGAACTCATCCGACTGGCGCGCGCTGCGCGAAAGCACGATCCACAGCGTCGTATGCTCCAGGCAATCCAGCACCGCCTCGAGCGCCGCCGCAAAGCTGTAGCCGATCTGTGCCGCCTTCACCGCCAGTTTGAAGCGCGCCGTGTCGCGCACCCAACGCTCCTGGTAGGGGTAGAGCTTGCAGGGCGGGACTGCGTCCAGCCTTTGCGCTCGGCTCCCGATGGTCGCCTCGCGGAGGGCACCCTTAGCTGGTCTCGTTTTGCCTATGGTCTTCGCCGTCATGGTTATCTCGCCTGGCTCATCGCGTCTCGCTTGCCGTGGCGGTTGCGGGTTCTTCATAGAGGCCATAAATCTCGCGCACGCGCCGCAGATCGTCGGGCGTCAGGGACTCGCCCGAGGAGGCCTTGCGCTCCAGCACTTCGAAGTTCGCGCGCGCCTTTTCTCGCTGCAGTTGAAACCCCTTCTCGGCCAGAACGTGCTTGCGCTCCTTCAGGTCCAGTTCCCGTTCGCGGTAGAGGTTGGAGAAGTGAACCTGCCGCTGCCGCATCTCGAATTCGCTGCGCTTGCGCTCGGCCTCTTCCAGCTTCAACAAGTCCAATTGCGCCGCGGTCCCGTCCTTCCCCGCAGCGGAGAGCCGTTCGACGAGCACCGCGCGCAGCAGATCGGAGACCGGAATGCCGTCCTGTTGCACCCGCGAGAGGAACGTGTCCATCTTTTGCCGGAGGTGGTGCTGCTTCTGTGCGCGCTTGCGGTAGCCGGAAGCGTAGCGAGTGATGGCTGACGTCGATATGCGCTCCCGGGTTTGCTCCCCGATGGCGCGTGCAATGGCGGCCGGGGTCTTTCCCTGGTCGAGCAGCCGGTGCAGCGTGGCTTGCGCCCGCTCGCTGAGCTTGCGGATACCGGATTGGGACGGAGCTGGCATTCATTTCTTTCTCCTCACTTGCGCCTTCTCATCGTTCTCGCGAGGCGACCCGGGGGTTCCCCTCTGGGGACGGGAGCCGAGCGGATTGCCGCCACGCAGTGGCCTCAAAAGCGCACCCCCGGGTCTTGGAGTTTCTTATCGAGCAGCAGCAGGCCGCGCGCCGTGAGCGCGGCGGCCAGGATGCGGTCCTCCCCGGACTCTTCGTCGTAGTGGCTCTCGCAGCGGACGAAGCCGCCCTCTTCGAGATAGCTCAGGTAGCTGGTGAGGTCTCGGGTCGCGACCGGAATGTTGCGGTCGCGCAAGGCCAGTTGCAGATGGCGCAGCGTGACCAGGTGGGGGTAATCCTGCTTCAGCACCCAGATGATTTCCCCGCGCCGCAGATCGTGCTTCAGCGTCGCGGCAGTCTCATTGCGTCCGGCCATTCCGCCAGTCCTCCTGGAGTTGCTGCACGTATTCCTGCAATTCGGCCACGGTGCCGCGCAGAGTTTCGAGCTTGTCAGAGTTGACCTGCATGGCGAGCACCAGGTCGTGCTGGCTGGTGGCGCCGTGCTCCACCGTGTCGGCGAGCTTCTGTAGCGCCGTGGCGGTGGAGCGTTGCGATTCGATCAGGGGCGGCGCGTAGCTGTGCGCCAGCCACAAGAAGCCGGTGAGAATGAGCAGCCCCGGCCCCCAGCCGATCAGTTGCGCGATGAGGTCCTTGTACTGCGCGAGCACCCCGGAGCGCGCCAGCTCCACCAGCAGCACCATCGCCGAGGTGCCGACCAGCGCGCCCGCCGCCGGCGCTACGCTCTTCCGCAAGCCGCTACTCTGCGCGGGAGAGGTTGTTGTGGGTGGTGTTTGGTTCGGAGTCATTTTGCGTTGGCCATCCTTCGGTGCTGCGTCCCCAGAGGGGAAGCCCCGCACCGTTGCGCTCCTCGCTCCGCCGCTCGTCGCGAGCCACCCAGCAGGCTGGAGAGCTCCCGGCTCCACGATCGCTTTGGCCCGAGGCGGGGAGTCCGCTGACTCGGGTGATGGGG
>JBGPJR010000223.1:0-3896 GCA_041485545.1 Terriglobia bacterium | reverse complement strand
TCCCCTTGGTAACCCCGACACGAGCCTTGCCCTCATGGAGCGAGACGCTGGCAGAACTGCCGGGCATGGGTTCCAGCCGAAGCGTAGAGGCCAGAAACACCGCAGCGTTCTCCGCAGAAGCGAGAAAATTCATTTGCCCTCGTTGCAACTGAACCTCGCGGGCAGAGAATTGTGCGGCCGAATTGGGGCCCATGACTACACGCGCGCCCCCCTGGTACTGCGCCACCGCCCGGCCCGCCAGAGTCGAAACGAGGTCGCCTGCAAACAGAGTCGTTTCGGCGGGTGCGGCAGTCTCACCAACCTGAACACGTCCATAGGAAGACAGCGAACCCAGCACACCCGCCGGTGCAGACGGGGCTCCTGCGGCCGCCCGCAACGGAGAGGGCTGGACCATCAACCAAGCAAGAACTAGCGCCAGACCCTGTTTCACCTGTTTCCCAGGCACCGCGCGCGCCCCCCTTCGCATGGGTCGTTTCATAATGACACCGCGCAGTGTATCGAAATGAAATCCGCCGTGTCAACGAAAAGCGCCCGTCGCAAACCACGGGGCTGGTGCCCGGCCTTGCACGCGCACGGAAACCGATCGTTGTACTGCGATGAACGTTGGCGTTTCCAGCTCTGTGCAGAACGTTTGCTTTTCTGCAGCGGGAATCTTAGAATTGCTTCCGCAAACATGCGATGCCTTCCCCCGGGAGTTCCACTATGAAACAACGGTTTCGTTTCGCAGCGCTGGTGGTTGTCCTCGGGACGTGCGCCACCGGACAGGCGCAGCAGAGCGTCCCGCTCCCGAGCGTGGCGGGAGCAGCCAGCGCGCCGCATCTGATGGATGGCGCCCTGCAGTCCTCAGGGGATTACCAAATTGGCCCGGAGGACTTGCTCGAGATCTCCGTCTTTGAAGTGCCGGAACTGAGCCGGTCGGTCCGCGTCTCAGCCAGTGGGGAAATCTCACTGCCGCTGCTCGGGACCGTACAGGCAGCCGGTCGCAGCCCCAGAGAACTGGAGCAGCTTTTGACGGAGAGGCTCCGAGAGACGTATGTCAAAGACCCGCAGGTCAGCGTCTTTCTAAAGGAATACAAGAGCGACCCGGTTTCGGTGGTCGGCGCCGTCAAGGTTCCGGGCCTGTATCAAATCCAAACGCAGAAGAGTTTGATCGAAGTGCTGGCCATGGCACAGGGCCTTTCCGAAGGACCGCAGATCCTGCCGGGCCGGACGATTGCCATCACGCGCAAGCAGCGTCACGGCGTGGTGAAAGAGGCGGATACGCTGGAAATACCGATCAAGGCATTGCTGCAAGACAGCGATGCGAAGTGGAATGTGCCCATCTATCCGGGCGATGTCATCAAAGTGGTTCCCGCCGGAAAGTTCTACGTCACCGGGGACGTCAACCAGCCGGGGGGCTTCGCTCTGACCGACTACGATTCGGTTTCCGCCATTCAGGCCGTGGCCATGGCTGGCGGCACCAAGAAAACCGCGAGCTTGAAGCAGGCCGTGATCATCCGCCGCGATGTGGCGGGAAATCGTGTGGAGGAAAAGGTTGATCTGAAGCGCGTGCTGCAGGGCAAGTCCGCGGATGCCAAACTCGAGGCCAATGACATTCTCTTCGTTCCCGGCAGCGTCGGCAAAGAAGCGGCCATGAAGGCCTTGGAGGCATCCGTCCAGGTGGCTACCGGCGTCCTGGTCTGGGGTCCCTGGTAGGAATACGCTTTGATTTTCCCCTGGAGTCAATCGAGGTAAGCAATGGACGAAAAGACATCCCTGGAGCGCGTTCGCTCCGAGCCGCGGGAGGTGGCCAACGCGGTTCCCGTGGCGGCTTACCCGGTGGGACTTCCCGAGAGGGAGGCGGAAGCGCCGTTCTTGCTGGAATACTGGCGGGTGCTTCGAAAGCGGCGCTGGACGGTGCTCAGCATCCTGCTGCTGGTCGTGGTGACGGTGCTGATCGGCACGCTCAAGCAGCGGCCCGTCTACGAAGCCAAAGTCGTTCTGCAGATCGAGCGTGAGACGCCCAACATCCTCGCCTTCCAGGATTTCGTCGCGGAGATCAACCCCTACGATGACTCCTATTTGGAGACCGCTTACAAAGTCCTGGAAAGCCGCAGCCTGGCCGCTCGCGTCATCCAGAAGCTCGATTTAAGGAACTCTCCGGAGTTTGCCGTGAGCGAGCAGTCCTCCGGCCTGTTCGGGTGGACCAAGAGCCAGCCCAAGCCCGCTCCCGATTTGCTGGCACCCGAAGAACCGCTGGACCCGAACTCCAGTGAGGTCATCGACAATTTCCTGGACCATTTGCAAGTCAGCCCCGTGCGGAGAAGCCAGCTGGTGGAGATTGCGTTTGAATCCCACGATCCGCCCGAGAGCGCACGGATCGCCAATGCGCTGGCGTCGAGCTACATCGACATGAACCTGGAAGCCAAGTGGGATGCCACGCAAAAGGCCTCCGACTGGCTCTCCCAGCAGCTGGTCGGCTTAAAGGCGAAGCTGGAGAAATCGGAGGAAGAGTTGCAGCGGTATGCCAAAGCAAACTCCATCCTCTTTTTGGATGAAAAGCAGAACATGAGCTCGCAGAAGCTGCAGCAGCTCCAGCAAGAGGCCACCAAGGCCCAGGCCGACTTGTTCGAGAAAGAGTCTTTGTACAACCAAGTCCAAGACGGGGACTGGAGCTCGGTTCCCGGCATGCTGGAGAACGACCTGTATCAGAATCTCACCCTGAAGCTGGCGGACTTGAAGCGGGAGTACTCAGAGCTGACGGCCACCTTTACGCCGGATTATCCGCGCGTCAAGCGTCTTCAGACGCAGGTTGACGAAATCAACCAGACGCTGGAACAGCAGCGCGGCGCCTTTGCGAAACGAGTCGAGAACGACTACCGGGCGGCGCAGAATCGCAAGCGGCTGCTCGATGAGGCCATCGCCGAGCAGACCCGGGAGTTCAACCAGATCGCAGACAAGTCGATCCAGTACAACATCCTGCGGCGGGAAGCAGAAACCAACAAGCAGCTCTATGACGGTCTGCTGCAGCGCGTCAAGGAAGCCAGCGTCTCGGCCGGCCTGCGGGCCAGCAATGTCCGCGTCGTGGATCCTGCCGAGGCGCCGAAATGGCCTTCCCAGCCGCGCACCGTGCTGAATCTGGCGCTGGCACTGCTGGTGGGATTGTCGCTGGGAATTGGGACGGCGTTTCTACAAGAATATCTCGACAATACCCTGAAGACTCCCGACGATGTGCAGCGCTTCCTGCGCCTGCCGGTCCTGGGCGTGATTCCCGCGGTCGGAGCAGGCGGTCGCCTCGCCGGATTGCCTTACGGATACCGAATCCGGCGCGCATTGCCGAAGGTGGCCGGTGGGAGAGAAAATGGACAGGAGCTCGCGCACATCTGCATCGCCGCGAATGGAAATACGGCCCTTTCGGAAGCCTACCGCTCGCTGCGAACCTCCGTGTTGCTCTCGGCACCGGGCCGGTCGCCTCGGGTCATCCTGATCACCAGCGGCCGCCCCGGAGAGGGCAAGACCACCATTACCGTCAACCTGGCCGTCGCCTTGGTGCAGCTCGGGCGCCGGGTCCTGGTGGTGGATTCCGATATGCGCCGGCCGCACGTAGCGAGTCTGCTGAGATTGCCCTCCGGAGACGCGGGTTTGTCGACCTACCTGGCCGGCCGATATGGGCTGGAGGAGGTGCTGACTTCCACGTCGGTCCCCAACCTCTCGGCAGTGGTCTGTGGGCCGGTCCCTCCCAACCCGGCCGAACTGCTCTCCTCCGCGCTGATGACGCAATTCCTGGAAGAAACGGCCAAGCGATTTGATTACGTGGTGCTGGATTCGCCCCCGGTGCTGCTCGTCAGCGACGCGCGCATTCTGGCAACACAGGTGGAGGCCACCATCCTGGTGGCACACAGCGGCAGCACTCCCCG
>JBGPJR010000222.1:0-3897 GCA_041485545.1 Terriglobia bacterium | reverse complement strand
TTTGAGGCTGGACCCGGTGCCGGGCGTCCCTGGTTTGGCCTCATGACACACGGCGCACTTGGCATGGAAGATCGCTTCTCCTCTTGTGCCAACCTTACTCCCGTTCGCTCCCGCTCCGCCCTGACCTCCATATCCCCGCGGACCCTCGCAACCCACCAGAAGCATCGCCAGCGCCGCGATCCCTGCAAGAGTAACACCAACACTCGACCGTCTCATGCCACGACTCATCGTTTGCTCTGTTTGCTCTACGGCGTGCCTGTGTGCAACGCCAAGGCTTTCCTCGTTACGCTGGTGACCGCGTGGCGGCGCAGCGCCTCCGGAGCGATCCACCGGGCGCGCGGGGGCACCTTCCCGTCAGTCAGAGCGGCAGCGAACACTTCGATTTCCAATCGATTGTTTGTGATCACGTGTCGCACGTTACCGAGCCGTTCCTTGAGAACGACGCCCGGTGGCGCAGCGCCGGGCACCGCCCGCTCCCACAGCGGCACTTCCCAAAACCCGCCGAGACGTGCTGCGGCCCGCGGACGGCGCAGCAGCAGCCACCGCCCCGCCGGGTCTCGAACCAGGGCCGCAATTAGATGCTGCAGCACCGGTCTGAGCTTGCGAGGGGTAACCGGGAAATTCTCTGTCGCTCCGCGCGCATATGCCGCGCAGCTACGGCGCAGCGGACAAGTGGGGCAGCGCGGCTGCTGCGGCAAACACACGGTGGCACCCAGTTCCATCAAGGCCTGATTGAAGTCGCCGGGACGCCGCGGGGAGAGCAAGGCGGCCGCACGCTGTAACAAAAGTGCTTTGCCTCGCGACTTCTTCGGGTCGGCCCGCACCGCATACAGCCGCGAGAGCACTCGGGCCACATTGCCATCGAGCAGCGGCACGGGCACAGCGTAGGCGATGCTCAACACGGCGGCAGCCGTGTAGCTGCCCACTCCAGGCAGGGCCTCCGCTTGCCGGAGATGGAACGGGAAGTTGCCGCCGTGCTCGCGCACGATCACCCGCGCAGCCTTCTGCAGATTGCGCGCGCGGGCGTAGTAGCCGAGCCCGCCCCAGCAGGCCAGCACCTTCTCTTCTCGCGCGGCGGCCAGAGCCCCCGCATCCGGGAACAATTGCAGGAACCTCTTGTAATAAGGAATCACCGCCTGGACGCGCGTCTGCTGCAGCATCACCTCGGAAACCCAGATGCAATAAGCGTTCTTCGTCTTGCGCCAGGGCAAATCGCGGCGATTGCGGTCGTACCAGCGCAGCAACTGGCGGCGAATCGAAGCAGGCGAAAGCGCCGCCGTAGGGTCGGCCAGGGATCGTACGCTCCTAGCCATGTCGGCCCCGCATGAGGAACCTCGCGAGGAGATCGGAAGGCAGGTCCGGGACCAGGAAGTGCTGCGGCCTGCCGGCCGCTTCGGTTACGCGCTCGGCGGCTCGGTAGCCGCTACGCACTGCGCCTTCCATCGTAGGAGGCCATCCGCTCGCGGTCCAGTCCCCGGCCAGAAAGAGATTTGCAAACGGAGTATCCGGCCCCGGTCGCTGGGCCTCCGTACCGGGAGGAAAGGACGGCGTGGAGTTCGTTTCTCGCACCACCACCGCTCGCTCCAGACGCGCCGCTTTGCTTGGCGGCGCAATCTCTGCCAGCTCCCCGAGCGCCCGCTCCAGAATTTCCTCGCGCCGAAGTTTCGTCAGCGAGCGCGAAGCGCTGATTACCAGCTGGACATACTGCGGACCCGTTGCCTTCCCCGCCCCGCCGCCCGCGATGGCGGACTTGTTGAAGACCCACTGAATGGTGCGGCCGCAGACGGTCATATGATCCTGCTCCATGACGGGCCGGTCAAACCACAGATGTATCCCGGTGATGGGGGACCACTCCAGCGAGCTGCAACGTTGCAGCTCGGGCCACGAACGCCGCCGCTCTTCCGGAATGAGACTGGCAAGCGAATCCGCTGGGAGCGCGCTGATAAAGAAATCGGCAGGACGCACTTCCCCGCCTTGCAGACCTAGTGCCTCGACGCGATTGCCCCCGATCTCCAACCCGGCCACGGCGGCGTTTAGGCGCACCGTGCTGCGCTCGCCGAAGGCGCCAGGGGCGTACAGCTCCGAGAGCGGGACGGTCGGGATGGCCATGCGGTAGCCGCGGCGGTTGCGCAGAAAGGAGTCCCGAAAAACCTGGAAGGCAGGGCGTGTGGAAAGGCGCTCCAGCTCTTCGTTGAGGGCGCTGGTCAGAATAACCCGCCAGAAATTCTCTCTCGCGGCTTCGCTCTGCTTGTGGCGTTCCAGCCATTCCATCAGCGGCTCGTCCGGGAAGGGCTGCGGAGTCCGCAAAATGCTCCACAGCGCGCGTCCCACGGCCACGCGGTCCTTCCAACTGAGAATGCGGAAGGCCAGCAGTGAAGGCAACAGGTGCAGCGGCGCAGGCAGAGGAGAAGCGCTCAACGAGCAAGACGTTTCCGAGCCGGCGGAGTCGCCACTTCCCCGCCCCACGAAGACAAAACGGTTGTAAAAGCGGAAGCGCTCTGCGACGCCGGCGCGTCGGAAAAAATCGAGCAGATTGGTGCAGCAGCCCAGCAGCACATGCTGGCAATTGTCGATCGGCGCCGTTTCTCCCGGCGGGACAAAGGACGAGGCACGCCCGCCCAGAACGGAGCGCCGCTCAAACAGCTCCACCTCATAGCCGGCCTCCCCCAGACGCAACGCCGCGGCCAGGCCCGCCAGGCCTCCGCCCAGAATGGCTACGCGGGCAGTCGCCAATCCGGCTCCCCTCCGATCGAAAGCTGGAGCCGCAGGCCCTCGGCGCGGAGCACCAGCGCAATCTTCTCCCAAGTCGACAGAGCGGCCCGCCGGGAAAGCCCGGCCGCGCCGCCACGTTCGATGCGGCTCAAAATGCCCCGGTAAATCGACATCAAAGCCCACAGCGCCGCGCGGCTCTCCGGAGCGACCAGGGGGATGAGCCCGGCCGCTTCGTCATAATAGGTGCGCGCACGCGCGACTTCAAACCGCATCAGGTCCGCGAAGGCGCTGTCGTAAACGCCCTCGGCAAACTGCTCGGGAGAATATCCGAAGCGTTCCAGGTCCTCCACCGGCAGGTAGATTCGGCCCGCGGCAGCGTCCTCACGCACGTCCCGCAGAATGTTCGTTAGCTGGAACGCCAGGCCGCACTGCTCCGCAAGCTGCTTCGCCTTCGCATCCTGGAATCCCATCATATGCAACGAGCAAAGACCCACCACCGAAGCGACGCGATAACAATATTGGCGCAGGTCGTCGAAGGTGGGATACGAGCGGATGGAAAGATCCATCTCGGTCCCGCGGATCAGCTCGTGCAGGTACTCTGCGGGAATCGCATACCTCTTCACCGCGTCGTGAAGGGCCGGAAAGATCCTCGAATGTGCGTAGTTTCCCGCGAGCGCCCGATCGAGCGACTCATGCACGCCTTGCAGCAGCGCACGCTTCTGAGCGGCGTCTGCACCGCCGTCCGCCACGTCATCGCAGACGCGCATGAAGGCGTATACGGCGCAGAAAGCGTCCCGGCGCTCGCGGGGCAATAGCCAAAAGCCGTAGTAGAAGTTCCGCGCCCGCGCCCGCGCAACGCTCCGGCAATGGCGATAGGAACGCTCCAGCTCGCCCGGCACCTTCAAATCCTCCCACGCTGCGGCCACAGTCTCCTCGCCACCACCGCTGCCCCCAGCATCGCGACGCGGCTCTTGTCCAGATGCGGGCGCCGCGACAGCACATCGTAGTTCTGCCGTTCGATGAGACGCAAAATTTCCATCCCGCCCCGGCTGAACAGCTCGATATCTACGGCCAATCTACGGTCCAAGCGTTCCACGAGCGGCAGCCCCTCGCGGAACAGCTCCCAGGTGCGTTGCACTAGGCTGCGCAGCAGAGCTGCGAACCGCTCGTTGTAGCGGCCGGCAG
>JBGPJR010000221.1:0-3925 GCA_041485545.1 Terriglobia bacterium | reverse complement strand
GGCCGTCCCGTGGGTAGCCTCGAAGATGGCGTACTCATCACCGATGTTGGCTCCCGGCGCCATCCCCAAACCCCCGATTTGCGCTGCACACGCATCGGAAATGTACTCGCCGTTCAGGTTGGGGGTAGCCAGCACCTGGTACTCGTCGGCGCGCGTAACGATCTGCTGGAAAATCGAGTCGGCGATGCGGTCGTTGATCATCAGCTTCTTCTTCCACTGTCCGTTGCCGTGCGTCGCGTAGATCGAATCCAGAGTGCGCTGGACTTCGTCACGGACCTCCTTCTGGAAGGCTTCTGTGGCGTGTTCCAAGCCCGGCTCCACCATCGCGGCGTTCTGCTCGATGCTCAAATTCGGGTTGCGGTCCTTGTTATCGAGGATCCAGCTTTCGCGCTCCGTGACAATCTGTTTGCGGAATTCCTTCTTCGCCAGTTCGTAGCCCCAGTCGCGGAAGGCGCCCTCCGTGTATTTCATGATATTGCCCTTGTGCACCAAGGTGACGATGCGCAGGCCGTTTTCCAAAGCGTGCTGAATGGCGCGCCGCACCAGCCGCTGGGTCCCGAAGATTGAGATAGGCTTGATTCCGATGCCGGAATCCGGGCGAATCGTTTTGCCCAGCTCCCTGCCGACAAATTCAATGATCTTCTTGGCCTCCGGGGAGCCTTGCTCCCAATCCAGGCCGCAATAGACGTCCTCGGTATTCTCACGGAAGATCACCACGTTCATCCGCTCCGGATTCTTGACCGGTGAAGGCACGCCCGGGAAATATTTCACCGGCCGCACGCAAGCGTACAAGTCCAACACCAGCCGGAAGGTGACATTCAGGCTGCGGATGCCGCCGCCAACCGGAGTGGTCAAGGGGCCCTTGAGGGCAATGCGGAACGCCCGCACCGCCTCCACGGTGTCCTCCGGCATCCACTCCTGGAACATCTGGTATGCCTTTTCGCCGGAGTAGATCTCGTACCAAACTACCCGCCGCTTTCCGCCGTAGGCTTTCTCGACCGCGGCGTCGAAGATGCGGCGCGATGCCTTCCAGATGTCCCGGCCTGTTCCGTCGCCTTCGACAAATGGAATGATGGGCCGGTCCGGAATGATGAACTTCCCGTCGCGAAAGCCAATCACTTGGCCGTCGGCCGGCACGGGATTGTTGTTATAGGAGGCCCGAACAGCTGGCATCGTGATGTACTCCTGCCCGTTTTGCTTTGAATGTCTCGGAAGCTCCGCCATGGGAGCGGGCCATGAGGCAAACAGATAAACGTAGCACCAAGGGCGCAGAAATGCAATAATCGCGCCAACTCGCGGCAAGGCGTTCTGCTGAAATGGGGCGAGCGGGAACATCGAGCTGGAGACCGCTGCAGAGGACCTTTGTGACACGGAAGATCATGCTGCTGATCCTGGGTGGGTGGCTGGTAGGCACGGTGCTGGTCGGCGCAATGGCAGCGGAGAATTTCTGGATCATCGACCGTCTGCTTCACTTGCCCAGCCCGAGCCTGCAGCATGATGTGGCGCAATTGCCGCAGGGAGAAGGGCGCGTGATGCTCCGCCATCTTGCCTCCGAGCTCAACCGCTTCTGGTTCGAGACCTGGGGATGGATCGAGATGGGCTTGGCAGTCGTGTTGCTGGCGATGGCCTTTCGCGCCCTGCCGAAGCCTAGTGTCTTGCTTGGCCTTGGCATCATGCTGGCAATCGCGGTCGCGATGGCTTTCTACCTGACCCCCCAGATCATTGCCGTTGGCCGCCCCCTCGACTTTGTGCCACGCGAGCCGGCGCCGCCGGGCCTGGCCGAGTTTGGCCGGCTGCACGCCGCCTACAGCATCCTGGATTTGGGGAAGCTGCTGATTGGAATCTGGATGGCCGTTGCTGTCGTCCGCTCCGGCCCGGACTAGGACCGTTTCTTCGCCGCCAGAATCGGCGGACTGGCAAGCAATTGGTCTACCACCGTGCGGGGCATCGTGCCGAGCTCTCCCAGCTCTGCCAGCACGATCACACATCCGACTTGTTCTCCGACCGTCACCATCATTTCAATTTCGCTGCCCGCATGGCGCCGCGGCTGGCGGTGCTGCACGTTGATCACGCCCACAATCTCGTCACGTGAGATGACCGGCACGGAAAGAAAGGCCTCGAAGGCGTCCTCGGGAAGGTCATGGAAAAACCGGAACCGCGGATCCTTGGAAGCCTGCTGCCCAATCGCCACCATGCGGCGTTCCCTCGCAACCCAGCCCGTGATGCCTTCCCCCATCTTGAGACGCAGCCGCCCGATCTGTCTGGGGTGCGGCGTGCTCGAGGCGCACAGCACCAACTCGTCTCCTTCGCGGAGATAGACCAGGCAGGCATCCGCGCTCGTGACGTCCATCACCGAGTCGACCACAGCCTTCAAGATCTCCGGCAGGCTCATCTTGCGCACCATCAGCCGGCTGATCGTCTGAAGCATCAGCAACTGGCGCTCGGTCCGCTCCAGGCGCTCTTCCACGTCTTGGATCTTCTTAGCTCGCGGCATATTCCCTCTGCTCCATCTTATCTCCCCTGCCAAACCTGCATCGCCGTGAAAAAAGTGATGCGTAGTATAGACACCAGCCACTGCGGGCGGTTTGCTCCAGCCGCGGAGTTTATGCTACTTATTGAGGTTTAGAACTTCGGCTACGGCGCATTCGAGCGCTGAAGGAACCATGCCAGTTCGGGAAACGGAAGCCATTATCCTGAGAACGCACCCCCTGAATGAAGCCGACAAAATCGTGAGCTTCTTCTCGCGCGGGGAGGGGCGCACGCGGGGGATTGCGCCGAACGCGCGCCGCAGTCTCAAGCGCTTTGGCGCAACGTTGGAACCGCTTTCACACGTGCGCGTCCGTTACCAGGAAAACGGCGTCCGGGAGCTGGTGCGAGTAGAGTCCTGCGAGTTGCTGGATTCCTTCTTTGAGGCCCAGAGCGACTATGCTGCCGCGGTTGCCTCCGGCTACGTATCCGAAGTCTGCGAACTGCTGCTACCGGAGCGGGAAGCCAATGACCCGTTCTTCCGCCTGGTGTTGCTGGTGATGAGCGAGATGCGCCGGACACACGACATCTGGCGCCCGCTGACCTACTTCGACTTGTGGTCGGTGAAGCTCGCTGGATTGCTGCCTCCCCTGCGCGCCTGCATGCGATGCCAAGCGGCGCTCGAGCAGGGGCAGCCAGCATGGTTCCGCACACACTGGGAAGGACTTCTCTGCAAGGATTGCCGCGGAGAGGAAGCCTGGACGCTCAGCTCCGAGTCTCGGGAGCTGGCGCGCAAAATGCTCACCGCTCCACTGGAAGCACTGCCTGAGGAGCGATGGACCCGGCAGCGTGCCGAGGACCTGCGCCGGTTCCTCGGCCAGCAGATGGAGCGCCACCTCGAACGCCGGCTGGTCACACGCCGCCAGCTCGAGGAGCTGCCCTGAACGTTCGCAGCTAAAACAGATGCCCCAGTCGAAAACAAAAGCGCCGGTGTACACGCTGCAGCAGGTGATCTTCCGCCTCAGTCAATTCTGGGATGAGCGCGGCTGCATCGTGCAACAACCCTATGACCTGGAAGTGGGCGCCGGCACCAGTTGTCCGGAAACGTTCCTGCGGGCGCTCGGTCCGGAGCCGTACCGCGTCGCCTATGTGCAGCCCAGCCGGCGTCCCGATGATGGCCGCTACGGAGAAAATCCTAACCGGCTCTACAAACACCTCCAGATGCAGGTGATCTTGAAGCCGCCGCCGGATGATGTGCAACAACTCTATTTGACCAGTCTGGAAGACCTGGGCATTGATCTGCGTCACCACGACATCAAGTTCGAGGAGGACAACTGGGAGAACCCCACGCTGGGCGCGTGGGGCCTCGGCTGGCAGGTGATGCTCGATGGTCTGGAAATTACGCAGTTCACCTACTTCCAGCAATGCGGGGGCGTGGACCTGGACCCCATATCCGTCG
>JBGPJR010000220.1:0-3942 GCA_041485545.1 Terriglobia bacterium | reverse complement strand
CTTCCGTCGTGGCCGGGTAATGCGTGCGAATTTCCGAGCCGATGCGATCTTTCAAGGGCGTAATGATCTTTCCGCGAGCGGTGTAATCCTCCGGATTGGCCGTGAACACGAGCGCCACATCGAGCGGTAGTCGCACGGGGTAACCTTTAATCTGCACGTCGCCTTCCTGCATGATGTTGAACAGGCCCACCTGAATCTTGCCGGCCAGGTCCGGCAGTTCGTTGACGGCGAAGATGCCGCGATTGGCGCGGGGCAGCAGGCCGTAGTGGATCGTCAGCTCGTCAGAAAGCTGGTGTCCGCCGCGCGCCGCTTTGATCGGATCCATGTCGCCGATCATGTACGCGATCGTGACGTCGGGGGTCGCCAGCTTCTCCACATAGCGAAACTCGCGTGTCAGGAACGCCACCGGAGCGGCATCGCCTTTCTCCTCCAGCAGCAGTCGGCAGGAGCGGCAGATCGGCGCGTACGGATTGTCGTTGATCTCGCAGCCGGCCAAAACGGGAATTTCCTCGTCCAGCAGCAGCGTGAGCGAGCGCAGGATGCGCGTCTTAGCCTGGCCCCGCAAACCGAGCAGGATGAAATTGTGGCGCGACAAGATGGCGTTGACGATCTGCGGGATCACGCTGTCGTCGAACCCGACGATTCCGGGAAACAAGCGGTCGCCCCGGTCGAGATGGCAAATCAGGTTTTCGCGCATCTCGTCCTTGACCGTGCGTGTCTTATATCTCTCTTCCGAAAACGGACTCACGCGCAGCTCGGCCAGGGTCGTGGGTTTCGATTTCATAGGAATGCTTTCGTCTGATGAATTCCGGGCACCGCTTTCATTATAGCAAAGCCGCTGCGGCGCTCGGGGCCACGAAGGCAGTAGACTGCCTCACGGCGCGCCGATGACCTCCGGGAGGTTAGCCGGAAGATGGAAGTGCGAAACGGACGTTTTCAGCGCACCCGACCGTTGCTGCCGGCCTTGGCCTTGCTTTGCTCGGCCTTCGCGATGTAGCGATCCAATTCCTGCAAGTAGAAGACGACCTGACGTAGCCGCTCGCTCTCGGAGCGCAGCGGCAGCAGCGACTGTTGGAAGGACCAATCTGCCGGGAGCCGTGCCGCGAGTTGGAAAGAAAGCTGCGGATCGCTAGGGTCTAGCGCTGCTTCCGCCGCATTGCGGTCGCGGGCAGGGAGCTTCCCGGTAATCTCGTGGAATAGTTCCAGCGCTTGCCGCTGCCGAGCCGGTTCTCCTTCGTTTGCCTCCTCCTCGGCCTCATCGTCGAAAAACTGCGCTTCACAGCGCAGATACGGTTTCTCTTCCTCTAATTGCAGCACCTCAAAACGCCGCTGGCCGCGCACGACGATGTCCATGCGCCCATCTTCATACTGCCGCACTACCTGGGTGACGGTGGCGGTGCAGCCGGTGTTCGCGAGGGTGCCGTCCTGCACCAACAGGATGCCGAATTCGGTGCGATTCTCCAGGCACTCTCCGATCATCAGCTTGTAACGTTCCTCGAAGATGTGCAGCGGCAGATTCATGCGGGGGAAGAGCACGAGCGGAAGAGGGAACAACGGAAGCAGAAACTCGGCCATCGCACCCGCCCGCTCAAATCTGAATCTTACTGAACAGGTAACCGCCTACGGCCAGGAGGACGACCGTGACGGCGCTGAGGACCGACAGGTCGACCAGCATTCCGAAATGGGCGCTGCTGACCAGCGCGCCGCGCAGGCCGTCCACCCCGTAGGTCAGCGGGTCCAGAGCCGCGGCCACGGCAATGCCGCGCGGCAGCCCTTCCAGAGGGAACAGAGCGCTGGATAGGAAGAAGATCGGCATCACCAGAAAGTTCATGATGAGCTGGAATCCCTGAATGTCGTCCAGGACCGATGCCACTGCCGTCCCCAGCGCCGTGATGAGCAGAGCCATCAGCGGCACAAACACGGCCGCCAGCGGCAGCAGATTCCCCACCCGCGGGCGGAAGCCCGCGATCATTGCGACCAGAAACACGACGGCGCCCTGGATGCTGGCTACGGTGGCTCCTCCCAGTGTCCGGCCGATCATAATGTGCAAGCGCGAGACGGGAGCGACCAGGATCGCTTTCAAGAATCCAAACTGCTTGTCCCAGATGATTTCGATGCCGGAAAAAATGCCGGTGAACAGGACACCCATGGCGATCACGCCGGGGGCCAGGAACTGGATGTAATCGCCGCCTCCCGCTTTGCGGTAGATGGGGCCGAAGCCAAAGCCCAGAGCCAGCAGAAACAGCAGCGGCTGCGCGACGGAGCCGAGCATCCGCGCCCGGGAGCGGAAGTGGCGTTTGAGTTGCCGCAGCCACAGGATGTAGATGGCGCTCATCGAATGGCTCCTATCGCCGGCCCGTCCACACGCGGCGCCGCAGGCGCAGCTGGTCCAGGCTGCCGGCTTCTTCCTCACGCAGGGCGTGGCCGGTCAGAGTCAGGAAGGCTTCTTCGAGCGAGGCAGTGTTGGTTTGTCCCTTAAGTTCCTGCGGCGTGCCCTGTGCCACGATGCTCCCGTGATCGATGATGGCGACGCGGCTGGCGACGCGGTCGGCCTCTTCCATATAATGCGTGGTGAAAAACACGGTCACTTTTTCGTCTGCGCTCAGCTTGCGGATGTAGTTCCAGACATGGTTGCGCGTTTGGGGGTCCAGCCCCAGCGTAGGCTCGTCCAGGAACAGAATACGGGGATGATGCAGCAGGCCGCGCGCCACTTCCAGGCGCCGCTTCATCCCGCCGGAGAACGTCTTGACCAGATCGTCTTTTCGTTCCCACAGCTCCACAAATTGCAGCAGCTCCTGGATCCGCTGCCGCCGTAACTCGCGCGGCACCTTGTAGAGCACACCGTGGAACTCCATGTTTTCCCAGGCCGTCAGCTCATCGTCCAAACTGGGGTCCTGAAACACGATGCCGAACGATTTGCGGACGGCGTGCGGGTCCTGACGGGGATCGCTGCCGTTGAGCAGGATCTCCCCCGACGATGGCTCGAGCAGCGTGGTGAGCATCTTGATGGTCGTCGTTTTGCCGGCGCCGTTCGGCCCCAGGAAGGCAAAAATCTCCCCTTCGGCAACCTGAAAGGCAATGGCATTGACAGCGACAAAATCCCCGAACCGTTTGGTGAGATCTTTGACCTCAATAATAAAGGGCATGGTTGGCTTGCTTCTTCTCCGTTCTTTTCATCGCGCCCGAGCGGGGAGGGCACCGGCAGGTTGGCCTGCCGCCGCCCCGAAGTAGCTCTTCAAGTCGGCACGATCGCGCTCCAGCCAACGGACATTGGCCCGCGCCAGCTCCAGCGCCTTCTTGACGGCGCGTTCGGTTCCAGGAGCGTGATGGCCTCGGAAGAACTCCTGAGCGTCCTCCAGCTCCGCGCGCGTGGTGAAGCCGCACGGAATCGCGACCACACGAATCAGCAGGTTGAGACCGCCCCCGCCATACCGCGACACAAACGTCTTCCAGTGCTTCTTGAGGAATTTCCAAGCCAGCGCCCTTCCCAGCGGATGCGTGGCGGCTCCGGTCATCGCGATCCAGGTATCCTGCGAGCGAACTTCCTCGGAGAGCGAAAAATCGAGGAGCTGCTGCAGCGCATCCCGATCCCGGAAACTCCCGGAGGCGCGCAGGACGCGCGACTTTTCTTCCTGCAGGTCGGTGGAGCGGTAGATTTTGCGCAACTGCCGCCATTCCCGCTCACCGCCGCTTTCTGCCACCAGGGAATATACCGCCTGGCGCAGATCGGGATCGAGCTCCCCGCTGCGCACAAATCGTGCGAAGCGGTCTTTCGCCTCCGCCAGGATGGCCGGGTCACCGTAGCCGCCAAGATTGCGCACCGCGAGCGCCCGCCGCAGAACCTCCACCTGCCCGTCCGCGCGCCGCGACTCCCAGCCCCCGCGCGCCGCCAGCGGTTGGAACCGGTCCCGGCCCATTTCCAGACGGGCGGGATAGAAGGAT
>JBGPJR010000219.1:0-3959 GCA_041485545.1 Terriglobia bacterium | reverse complement strand
TGGGAAGTACATCGAGATGCGCCTCTTCACGAGCTGCCACGAATTCAGGTGAAAGGCGCCCGGCCACAATCGCCGACAAGCTAAGAAGCGAAAAGACCGCAACAGCGCCGTAGACCGTCAGCATGGCTGGCGGTTGCGAACTAGCTCGGAACGCTCTGACCAGGGCATAAAATATAACCAGCAGTGCCGCGCTGCCCAGCCAGGTTCCCCAGAAGGGCGAAATGACGCTCAACGGTCCCACTGCTAGCATGCCTAGCAACGGCAGGCTCTGCTCCGGGTGCAGGACCGCCCGGCGGACTCCCATGCCCATCGCAGGGCCCGCATCGTAGCCCCAGAAATAGAGGACCGCAAGCGAACATCCCGCCAGCGCCAGGACCCAGCGGACTCGCTTGCTGAGACGCAAAACGACAGCCTGTACGAACAAGACCGGCCAGACGAAAATGCCGTCGGGCCTGGCGAGCGTGCTGACCACAGCAGCCAGACCGCAGCCGCCGAGCATGATCCGTCCCTTCACCCCGGCGCGGCCTTCTTGCGCGGCGTAAAGGGCCAGTAAGCAGAACGCCGCAGAAGCAGCCTCGCCCGCGTGTTTGAATACGAGCTGGGGAGCCCAGATCAGGTTCTCGAGTTGCAACGGGCAGAAAGCTAACTGAATGGTCACCGTCATCAGCAATAGGTAGACCCAGGCGGGAGCGCGACGCAAGAGCCGCCAAGCCACATAGCAGAACATGGCCGTATGAGCCGCCTGCAACACCAGGCTTGCGTCAATGAGCGGAGTGTTCAGGCCGGAAAGAAAACGGACGTCGAACCAAATCACGAGGCGAGTGATCAGATGACGGTGGCCCCAGTGGGGATACCACAAGGTGTGCAGCACATGGGCACCCGCCAGGATGGACCGCACGTCGTCCAAAAACACCCACTGGTCGCGCCACGGCACCTCCGACTTTGCAGTCAGCACGGTCCAAAGCGTGACGCCGCTCAGGTAGCCGGTAAGGCCCAGGGGACCCGCGATCCAGGCCAGCTTCCACCAACCGGGCCTCTTAACCGAGAGGGTTTCGCTCACGGGCCCGTCTCCGGCGAGGGAGATTTCGCCTGGCCACCCATGAGGCGCCGCAGGCTGCGCCAGGAAAGACCTTCGCGGGCGGCCAGCGGTACGCCGGGGAGCAGTACGAGCAGGAACGTCATCACCCAGATAACCAAAGCCAGGCTGGTCGCAAACGTCAGAGGCACTCCAAATAATTCGGTGAGTGTGAGAACCATCGCGACCTGAGTGCCTCCGCCCACGCCGGGCACATAGAACAGCGAGCCGGTGACGCTGGCCAGCATCAACAACACCATCGCGCTGGCAGGCAGGCTGCTCAGCGGCGGACCCAGTGCCAGCGCCGCGCTCCAGTAGGCTCCCCACAGCGTCACCCAAACCAGCACGGTCCATCCCACGCACGCCAGAAACCGCCGGGAATCTTCGATCACAGCGAGCGTTACCGAAAAGTGCTCCAGCATCTGGCGCAGGCCGGTGCGGTATCGTTCGGGGAGCGGCCGCGCGAAAAAGCCTACCGCGGCGGCAGTAAATCGAGGGAAATAGCGCAACTGGGCCATCAGTCCTGCCAGCAATACGGCCAAAGCCGCAAAGACCGCGCCCGCGCTGCGAAAGCTGGCCAGCAACGCTGCCGAGATGCTCTCCTGCCCGACGGCCGCCGGAACAAACCACAGTGCCACACCCAGCAATGCGACCAGCATCAGGCTGTCGAAAACCCTCTCCAAGGTCCAGGCACCGAGTTGAGAAGAGAGCGGCAACTCTTCTTTCCGCGCGATCAGCCAGGGCCGCACGATCTCCCCGGCGCGGCTCGCCAATGCCACGGCGGAGAAACCAATGAGGGTCGAGGAAAAAATCTTCCACAGGCTCGCAGTCTTCAGCGGGCGCAGAAACGCGCGCCAGCGGAAAGCGCGGCCCAGGTAGCTCGCAAACGTCAGGCAGGCGCCCAGCAGCAAATACGACCGCTTGGCATTCTGAAGACTGTTCCAGAACTCTTCTGTCGAGAACTGCTGCCACTGCGGTTCCGTGCGGAAGTGGAGCCACGCCCAGAGAATCCCGCTGAGCAGTACAGCGGCAACCAGCAGAATGCGAGTCCGATTGGACATGGTTTACGTGGCCGGCTTCCGCCGGTCAAGAGAGGCATTGTCCACCAGATTGGCCGAGGATGCCAGCCGGAACGAAATTCAAAGGGCACGGTGTCCGGCCCTGCGGTCCGCGCGGCGAATGGGTTGGCCACAAGAACGGCTGAATGGGTTAGGGCTCTGCCGGAGAGGAATGCGGCGGCGGCTGGGGGCTCCGGGGGGAACGGGGGGGCCGGCCGCGGCCGCGGCGATAGGTGCGGCGTCGCCCCTTCGGAGCAGGACGGGACGGCTCCTGGCCTTCCGCAGAAGCCGGTTCCTCCATCGCAGGTTCGGCGGTTTCCTGTATCAAGGACGCAGCGACGCGCCCGCCTCCCACGCTGGAGGGGAGCACGGCTCGTGTGGGGGTGAACTGCACTCCTGGAAGGACCCGCCAGACCTCGTCCGCATCCGGCTCCAGCCGTACTAGGCTGCAGTCCTGCGCGTAGTTCAGCAACTCGGCGAACTGGGAAAAACCGTAGCGTTTTTCATCGAAGTCCGGCTCCAGGCGCTGCACGTAATCCCGCACCGCACTGTAGCTCAACTGCCCCCACAAGTCGTTCTCGTCAATAACCTTGAGCGCCTTGAACAGCACCGGGAGGGCATCCGCCGGCTGCAAAACGGGCTCGGCGGCGGGGGCAGCCTCCCCCGCTTGCGGCGCTTCGACAATGTACTGGTTGTCTACCCGCTTCACGTCGAGCAGCCCTTCCTTCTTGAGCATCTCGACGAACTGGCGGAAGGAGCTGGCGCCGTAGTCGCGCTCGGTGAAGGAAGAGTCCAGTTGCAGCATGGTGCTTTTGAGCAGCCCCAGTTGCGGCGTGACTTCGCGCCGCGCCAGCACCTCCAGCGTGCGGTAGAGCAGCGGAGCCACGTGCGAGATGGGCAGCGTGGGGCCGGCCGGCAGGGGCGCGCGCTGCGCCGTGCGCCCTTGGCGTTGCGCCGCCGATGACGGCGGTGCCAGCAGGCTTTCGTAGCTGATGAACTCGCGGCAGTTCTTTTGCAGGATGGTGCTGGTAAAGGCACGCCCGCCCACAATGTAGATGCTCTTGTTGTATTGCTTGAGCTTTTCGACCAGCGAGATGAAGTCGCTGTCGCCCGAGACAATGGCGAAGGCGTCAATGTGCGGCTTGGTCAGCGCCATCTCCAGCGCGTCCAGCGCCAGGTTGATGTCGGCGCCGTTTTTGTCGCCGCGGGGGCCGGGATGCCGTTGCACCATCTGCACGCCGTGCTGGCTCAGGCTGCGGCTCATGTTGCCGTGCCGCGTCCAGTCGCCGTAGGCAATCTTGGTGAGAATCTCGCCGCGCTCCTTGAGAGCCTCCAGAACGGGCGACACGTCAAAGTCCCGGCGCAGGGTGTTCTTCACCCCGATCTCAATGTTGTCAAAATCAATAAAGACCGCAATGCGGTGTCGCTCTTCCATTCGGTTCTGCTTCGTATCCTCCTACTGCAGTGAGTCATTTCAGCATAACACGTTTCGCCTTAGATCCGTGCGCATCGCGTGCATCTTCCTGCGGGCATTCTGGGTTTACGTGTGCCACGGGAACTCCATCAACGGGATGGTTGCGGTCTGCGTCCTCTACGTCTTGGCCATCAAATCCAAGGAGATCGGCCATTACGCTGCCCGAGTGACGCTGGAGACGGGCGAACCGTCCCAGGCTCGCTGAGCAGATCCTCTGGCAGGACCGGCGGGCTAGACGGGCTAGGACAGCAGGCCTAGGCTGCAAAGTGACCTTTGCTCCATTGCCCTAGTTCGCGCGGCACACTAATCTGTCTACGAGCAGACAGACGGAACGCACCACCTGCTGGGAGCG
>JBGPJR010000218.1:0-3968 GCA_041485545.1 Terriglobia bacterium | reverse complement strand
CTACTCCGAGCTGGCGGGACTTCTGCGGCGCTCGCTGGCGCGTTTGGAGCACGTCACCAGTGATTATCACCTGGTCCTGCACACCTCGCCGAATGCACGCGCCCACCCCGAGTTCTCCGAGTACTGGACCACCCTGGACCAGGACTACCACTGGCACATTGAGATCCTGCCGATCACGGAAAAGCGCAGCAAGTCCTATAGCATTAAGGAAGTCTACTACTGCTCAATGCTGCCCGAGGAGGCCGCCACGCGGTTGCGCGAGATGCCCACAGCGCCGCACGCCAGCCTGCAGGCGCAACTGGAGTTCCAGCGCTGACCCAGGCGCGATCCGGCTGTGGATTCGGGAGGGGTGCAGGGGCACAGAAGCAGCCGTTCGGGCGGCCCGCCGGGCACGGATGCGTGCGGTCTCGTGCGGTGTTTGTGCGAAGGAACCGGGTCGGCTGGATTTTGCTTTGCAACGGCCTCGGAACTGTACTATAGTGGCGCGACAGGCCCCCTGGAATGTTTGCCCGCAAGCGGGGGCGAAGCGTACTTCTCGCGGCTTGCTCCCCATTGCGCAGTTGCGCCGGAGGCCCGCTAGGGAAGCGACTCGACTCGGCGCTCAAGGAGCTTAGATTATGTGGAAACGCAAGGAAGAAAAGGAAGAGCCGTTCGCAGCTCCGGCCCGAGAGCCGGTCCGAGAACCGATGAAGGAGGTGTCCGCCGTGTCCAGCATCCCCCAGGAGCGCAAGCCGGAGTCGTGGGCCGAGCCCCCCAAGGGCTCGGTTGCGCATATCGGCAAGTCCGTTGTCGTGCGAGGCGAGCTTTCCGGTAGTGAGGACTTATTTATTGACGGCCAGGTCGAGGGGACCATCGAATTGCGGGACCATCACCTCACCGTCGGACCCAATGGCCGCGTGCAGGCCAACATTAATGCCAAGGAAGTCGTTATTCAGGGCACCGTGAAGGGAAACGTCCGGGCCATAGACCGCGTGGAAATCCGCAAGTCCGGCTCGCTCACTGGCGACATGGTCGCCGCCCGCGTTGCCATTGAGGACGGCGCCTTTTTCAAAGGCAGCATCGACATTCAGAAGGGCGGGGACGTGCACGCCAAACCGACGGAGCCGAAGCGGGCCGAGGCCCCGCCGGTGGGAGAAGGTGCGCCGAAATACGCCGCCGTGCCGTTAGAAGCCAAGAAGCTGAATTAGCGGCCGGGCGCATCCGGAGCGCCCGCACCAGCCAGCCGTGCCCCGTCTCGGCTTCCGTCGCCTCGAAGCGGCTGTGGGCGCGCGGTCTTTCTGCTTTGCGGACGTTGGCTCTGTATGTCTTCGACGAATGAAGCCATTACCTCGCAGCTCGGGGGCAACGTGCGCCGACTGCTAAAGCAGGTGTTAGGCCAGCCCGAGGCGGACGCCGTTTCGTCCAGTGGGGTTGCGCTCGCTTCACTGACTCGCCAAAGCAAGGGCCTACGCGAATTCTGGAACGCCCTGCGCGCCCCGGAAGGTCTCCAGATTTTGGATTTCGGACCGGCTTCGCAGGCCAACATCAATTTCATTACCGGTCTGGGGCACCGCCTCTGCACCGAAGACCTCTACCGCACGCTGCAATTTGCCTCTTCGCGACCCGCAGCCCCGCCGGCTCCCGATGCTCCCTCTACGGAGGAGCGTTTCTTTCAGGAAAACCTGAGTTACCGGAACGGGCAGTTTGACGGCATCCTCTGCTGGGACGTCTTCGATTTTCTGGACGACCCGCTGGTCAAGCCTCTGGTAGACCACCTCCATCAGCTCCTCAAGCCTGGCGGGATGCTGCTCAGCTTCTTCCATGCCGGCCAGCCCGGCCAGCTGCTCCCCGTATGCCAGTACCGCATCTGCTCGCCGGACCAGTTGCAGCTCGCCGAGCGCGGCCAGGGCAAGCTCCGCCGCGCCTTTAACAACCGCGGCATCGAAGGCCTGTTCCAGAAATTCACCTCGCTGAAGTTTTTCCTTACCCGCGACAGCCTCCGCGAAGTCGTCGTCGTCCGCTAGCTCCGCCCATTCCTTTCCTGGTAACGTAGCCCTAGGCATTAGGCGGCCTGGAGTTTATATGCGTGCCCAAATGACCAATTTTGGAATACTGTTTTTGCTATGCTTGCTGCCGATCTCCGCGCAGGTGGGCAGAGCGCAGGAACCTCCAACCATGACCGTGTGCGAGCTGTTCAAAGATCCGGCAAAGTGGAACGGGGAACTCGTTGCGGTGCACGGAGAAGTCATTTTCTCGCCGTACATGTTCTCTGTGGCAGAAGAGGGGAACTGTCCGAATCTTCCGGTGACCGACGGTAAGAATTGGCCGGCTCAGGTCTGGCTGGGTCCCGTTGCTCTCACGACGGACCCCTCCTTCGCCAAGGCGTACCCACGTTCTGTGGAGATGATGGGGGAACTCGTACGGGCCTTCAATCGTGTCTACTGGTATCCGCCGTATCCGACGCCCGTGATGGAACCGCCGTTTCGCATTACCGCTACTTTCATTGGGACCTTTCACACGCATTGTCCCAAGTGCGACGGTTATGGGACTGGGGAGTTTCCAGCGGAGATGCGATACATCGCCGTCAAGGACGTGACGATCATTGGCCTCCAAACGCCAACTCCAGAAGACCCAAGTAAGTAGGTAATCTGCTGTTCGGGCAGGAAGAAAGCGGATTCCTCGCTGTCCCCTAAAGGGGAAACCCCGGCTCGGAATGACAGTTTTGGGTTGGAGGCGAGATTGACCGGCTACCTCGTCCCGCCCGCACTGGCGCGTTCGCACGCCCTCGGCATACAATGGCTGTTTCATCGCGATCGTACCGGAGGTACTCGCATGCCCGCTCTCGTGGAAGTGGACCTGACTCGCTCGTTTCCCCGGCGATTTATTCCGAAAGACGCCAGCATGGGCGAGTGGTCTGACATCGCGCCGCTGTTTGCCGCGCTGCTCGGCCGCCATCCCGCCTCCGTCGCGGAGCTGGAGCGGTGGCTGGAGGACTGCTCCGAGCTGTTCAGCGCGTATTCAGAGGAGCGCGCCAAGCGCTACATCGCCATGACCACGCAGACCGATGATCCCGCTCGCGAGGCGGCGTATCAGAAGTTCGTGGAAGAGATCGTTCCCAAATTTAAGTCGCAGACTTTCGAGCTGCAGAAGGCTTATCTCAAAAACCCCTTCCGCAAGCAGCTACCCAAGGAGCGCTACGCGGTCATGGACCGGCGCGTCGAAAACCTGGTGGCGCTGTTCCGCGAGGAGAACGTGGCGCTCGAAACCGAGGAGGCCTTGCTCAGCAAGGACTACCAAAAGATTCAGGGCGCTATGACCATCACCGTGAACGGTCAGGAGCTGACCGGCCAGCAGGCCTCCAAATTTTTGGAAGAGCCCGACCGCAAGCTGCGCCAGGAGGTTTGGGAGAAGATGGCGGCGCGCCGCCTACAAGACAAGGACGCCATTGACGGCATCTATGACAAGATGATCGCGCTGCGCACCCGCATCGCCTCGAACGCCGGTTTCCCCAACTACCGGGACTACACCTTCCCGCGCAAGGAGCGCTTCGATTACACGCCCGCAGACTGTTACCGTTTCCACGACGGCGTGGAGCGCGCCGTGCTGCCGGTCGTCAAGCAGATTCTTGCCGAGCGGCGGCGCCAGCTTGGCGTGGAGTCGCTGCGGCCCTGGGACCTCGACGTGGACTCACTCAACCGCCCGCCGCTACGGCCTTTCTCGACCGCCGCGGAGCTGGTGCAAGGCACCCGCGACATTTTCGACCGCGTCCACCCGGCGCTCGGTCAGCAGTTCCGCTTCATGGCGCAGGAGGGGTTGCTGGAGCTGGAGAACCGCAAAGGCAAAGCGCCTGGCGGCTACCAGAGCACGCTGCACGAGCGGCGCGTGCCATTCATCTTTATGAACGCGGTGGGCCGCGACTATGACGTCCGCACGCTGCTCCATGAGGGCGGCCATGCCTTCCACATGCTGGCCGCGCGCCAGGAGCCGCT
>JBGPJR010000217.1:0-3977 GCA_041485545.1 Terriglobia bacterium | reverse complement strand
GGCCTGCTGCGTGGACACGGCGCACTGCTTTGCCGCCGGCATGGATGTCTCCACCCGCGAAGGTCTGGAGGCCACGCTGGCTGCGCTCGATTGGAGCGTGGGGCTCGACCGCGTGCCCGTGATCCACGCCCATGACTCGCGCTCCCCGCTCGGCTCGCGACGCGACCGGCACGAGCATATCGGACGGGGCGGCATTGGGCGGGAGGGTTTCCGCCGCATCGTGAACCATCCCGCGCTGCGCAATAAGACGTTCATTCTGGAAACTCCCATCGAAACCGAAGGGGATGACCGCCGGAACCTGGAAGCGATTTGCGCGCTGCGGCAAGGCGTCTCTCGCCGGGTGCGCGCGGCGCGCCGCGTTTCCACTCCTGTCGCACGCCAGCGAGCCGCGCAATCTGTGGCGTTTGCAAGAAGGGCAAGACCGTGACGACCGCTACGACCAGTTACGATCACAAGGCCATTGAAGAGAAGTGGCAGCGGCAGTGGCAGAATCGCCCGGACTGGCGCGCCGTGCCGCGGGCCGATCAGGCCAAGTATTACGTCCTGGAAATGCTGCCGTACCCGTCCGGCCGCCTGCACATGGGGCACATCCGGAACTATTCCATCGGGGACGCGCTGGCGCGCTACAAGCGCATGCGCGGCATGAACGTGCTGCACCCCATGGGCTGGGACTCCTACGGGCTGCCGGCGGAAAACGCCGCCATCAAGAACGCCGTACACCCGCGCCGCTGGACGCACGACAACATTGCCTACATGAAGGGTCAGTTTGAGCGCTTCGGCTTCAGCTACGACTGGTCCAAGGAGCTCTCCACCTGCGAGCCGGAGTACTACCGCTGGAACCAGTGGCTCTTCCTGAAGATGCTGGAGAAGGGGCTGGCCTACCGCAAGAACAGCCGCGTCAACTGGTGTCCCAAGTGCCAGACGGTGCTGGCCAACGAGCAGGTGGTGGACGGCTGCTGCTGGCGCCATGAAACCACGCCGGTGGAGCAGAAAGAGCTGGAGCAGTGGTTCTTCCGCATCACTTCCTACGCCGACGCCTTGCTGGAAGACATGAATCAACTGGAGAGCTGGCCCGAGCGCGTCCTGGCCATGCAGCGCAACTGGATCGGCAAGTCCGTAGGCGCGCGGATTGACTTTCAGGTCTCGGGCGCGGATGACTCCATCACCATTTTCACCACGCGCGTGGACACCATCTATGGGGCCACCGCCGTGGTGGTGGCGCCGGAGCATCCGCTGGTGGGAAAGCTGGTCGCGGACATGCCCGGCGGCCAGAGCATCCTGAGCCGCATCCGCGATCTCATCGCGCGCCGTCCCGTCGCTCTTTCCGGAGAAACGGAGAAGGAGGGCGTGTTCCTGGGGCGCTTCGCCATCAATCCCTATAGCGGCGACCAGGTGCCCATCTGGGTGGCCAACTTCGTTCTGATGGAGTACGGCACCGGCGCCATCATGTCCGTCCCGGCACACGACCAGCGCGATTTCGAGTTTTCGCAGAAGTACCGGATTCCGGTGCGCCTCGTGGTGCAGCCGGCCCGCGGCGCGGCGCTCGACCCACGGCGCATGGAAGCCGCTTTCGTCGAATACGGAGTGTTGGCCAATTCCGGGCCCTTCAGCGGCCTTCCTTCGGAAGAAGCAATTCGGAAGATGACGGAGCACGCCGCCGAAAAAGGTTTCGGCAAGCCGGAGACGACCTACCGCCTCAAGGACTGGGGCATCTCGCGGCAGCGCTACTGGGGCACACCCATTCCGGTGGTGTACTGCAAAAAGTGCGGCATCGTACCGGTACCGTATGAACAGCTCCCGGTGCTGCTGCCCGACAACGTCCAGATCACCGGATTGGGTCATTCTCCGCTGCGCGATGTGCCGGAGTTTTTGAACACCACCTGCCCCCGCTGCAAAGGCCCCGCCGAGCGCGAGACCGACACCATGGACACGTTCGTGGATTCCTCCTGGTACTTCTATCGCTACACCAACCCCGATTTCACGCAGGCGCCGGTGGATGCGGCGGCGGTCAAATACTGGTTCCCCATTGACCAGTACATCGGAGGCATCGAGCACGCCATCCTGCACCTGATCTACTCGCGGTTCTTTGCCAAAGTCCTGCGGGACCTGGGGCTGACGCAGAGCGGCGAGCCCGCGGCGCGGCTGTTTACCCAGGGGATGGTCATCAAGGAAGGCGCCAAGATGTCCAAGTCCAAGGGAAACCTGGTGGACCCGGACGATATGGTGGCCCGCTACGGCGCCGACACCACCCGCATGTACACACTCTTCGCCGCGCCTCCGGAAAAGGACCTGGAGTGGAGCGATGCGGGCGTCGAAGGCATTTATCGCTTCGTCACGCGCTTATTCCGGTTTGTCAGCCGCTACGCGCCGGAGTTGAAAGGCGTAGCGCCGAGCGCGGCGGCTGGGGAGCAGACCTCCGCGGAAGACCGCAAGCTGCTGCGCAAGCTGCACCAAACCATCCGGCGCATCACCAGCGATTTTGAGGGGCGCTGGCACTTCAATACCGACATTGCGGCGCTGATGGAGCTGGTCAATCTGCTCTATAACCTGGAAGGCCAAGTCTCGCCGCCCGTCCTGCGGGAAACCCTGGAAACTCTGGTGAAGCTGCTCTCGCCCTTCGCCCCGTACCTGACCCAGGAACTGTGGAACGAACTCGGCCACACCGAAGACCTGCTGCATCTCTCCTGGCCGCCGTTTGATCCGGTGCTGGCGAAGGAAGACGAGCTGGAGATTCCCGTGCAGATCAACGGCCGCCTGCGGTCGAAACTTCTGGCGCGCGAGGGTCTGACGCAGGAGGAGCTGGTCGAGATGGCGCTCGGCGAGCCGCGCATTGCGCAGATGCTCCGCGGCCACGAGGTGCTGAAAACCATCGTGGTTCCCAATAAGCTTGTGAACATCGTCATCGCTCAGCACACCCGATAGGCCTCACTCAACGCAACTGCTCGGACTAAACAGGCCACTGAGAACCGATTTCGGTGAGCCGCTTCATAAAGGCCCCAAACCAACCCTCCGGGACCAAACGCCTTTTGCGGAGTTCCTGTACTACTAGGTGCGGATGTCGCAAAAGAATATAGCCATACTTCCTCGTTCCACTTGGCTTTACGCTAACAAAGCCGTATTTCACCAAGAGATCTATACGCTCTTTCCACGTACGAATGTTCCTAGCAGACGATCCGTACCCCGAAGAGAAAGCCACGTCTTCGATGTCCGAAATCTCGACTAGGCCTTCATCGAATACTCGGCACCAAAGGTCAAAGTAGACCCGCGACGCATTTCTCCCCTTTTCAAGTTCGTCAATTAGGGTCATCACGAGCGAAAGGGTTCTCGGGATTGTGCAGAATCCCTTCTCCTTCTTCCTGTCCCAGACTTGGGACGACACCTCTCCCCAAAGGGTACTTCGAAGGCTCACTCTGCGCGCAGCCTGTCTCCCCCTAGTCGGCGTGAGCTCCGGTTCCACCATATGAGCAACTCCAATCTGAGCCAACAAGTAGAGCTTCCTCCGCAGACGGCCGTCTGCGGAGGAAGCTCCCTTCCGGTCGCCGATACAAAGGGCAATCCGGTGGTTCAAACCGCTCACAGTCTGCTATATTGATCGATGTGCAGTCAACATCATTCGAGCGGTAAGCGTCGAGACAGATTGCGCGCGAAGAGGGAAGTTCATGTTGCTTTAATTTCAGTTATGTGTCATCAATTTTATCACTTTATGGCGCTGATACGCATAGTATATACTGAATATAAACAGGTTAGATCTAGTTTCTGTGCTCCTTAGTGCTCTTGGTTCTCCCTATGTGATCCTTAGTACTCTTAGTTCTCCTATACTGCTCCCTCCTAACTCTTCTGTTCTCCTCCGCTCTGTATCTCCTGCGCCCAAGGCGTGTTTGCATCCTCATCTCTTGAGCATGCCCTACCCATGACACATCCTCTCGCCCGTGACAGATTGGCTGCACCAAGCACAGAGAGTACAATACATCTCCGTG
>JBGPJR010000216.1:0-3997 GCA_041485545.1 Terriglobia bacterium | reverse complement strand
CAGCGTGGTGCCCATGGAACGATCCATCTCTACCAGCGCCTTGGAGTAGCCGACGATCGTCTGCACCTCGGCCTGCTGCGCGGTGACCAGGTCGCGCTCGCGCAAAATCACCTGATAGGGCGTCGAGACTCCGGCCTGAAGTTTCTTCTGTTCCGCGTCCAAGGTCTGGCTGGCCAGCCGCGCGGCCTCATGCGCCGCTTGCACTTGCGCCTTGCCCTGCACCAGCCCGATGATGGCCTGACGCACCTCCAGAGAAACCTGGTTCTGAGATTTGCGCAGCCCGACCTCCATCTGGTTGCTTTGCAGTTGTGCCTGCAGGCTGTCCGCCTGTGCGGCCCGGTTGCGAATCGGAACGGCCATGCTGAAGCCACCCGCGTATTCCGGAAAATCCAGACCGTAGGTCTGTCCCAGCGAATCGGTGGCGCCAGCCGTGGCCGGAGGGATGGGGCAGTTGCCACTCGCATCCTTCGACACGGGACAGGAATTTCCCCGCAGGCCGGAACCGGCCAGCAATCCGAACACGCTGCCGCTGGGCAGCAGGCTGCGGTCGCTGAACTGCTCCGTGATGTGCTGGTTCTGGAGACTGCCTTCTTGCTGCCGCAGGTCGGGGCGGTTTCGCAGGGCGTTGGCCAGCGCGCCCTGCAGTTCCGGAATGTCCGGATCGCGCGGCTCGGGCATCTGGTCGGTAATGGCGATGCTCGCGGCATCCAGTTCCGGCTCCACGCGCTTGACGAGCATGTTCTTGAGCTTGGTCTCATTCAGTTGCAGGTTGGTCTGCGCCACGATCAAGTCGCGCTCGCGGTTGGCCACTTCCGACTCGGAGGAGACCACATCGAGCGGAGCCAGCGTGCCAATCTCGGCTTGCTTCTTGTTATCCTCCAGAAGCTTCTGCGCCACGGCGAGCGACTGCTCGGCCACCCGCACGCTCTCTTTGGAGGCGGCCAGGTCCCAATAGGTGTTCTCCACCGCCACCACGGAGGTCACCACCTGCAACCGGAAGGTCTCTTCCGACGTCCGGCCGTTGTTCTGCGCGATCAGCAGATTGCGTGTGTAGGGCAGCTTGCCGAACCCGCTTAGCAGGGGCTGATTGATTCCCAGGCTGAAGTTGGTAGATACGGAGGGATTGAAGAGCGTGTTGGTGTTCGAGCTGCGGCGCGTTCCGCCCGTGGTAAACGTGTAGTTGGTCCCCGTTGGGAACAACTGTGAATACGAGGCGCTGAACGCCGCCGCGTAAGAAATGGAGGTCGGCGTGCCCTCGACCACGATGTTATTGAGCGGGGCCGAGACGCGGTCCCAGCTGAAACTGAGATTGACGTTGGGGTCAAAGCTGCCTGACGGGGAAACCGAGACGCCTCCGCCACCGCCACCGCTGCTGCTAATCAGGCCTGTTCCCGACTTGGCTCGCAAGATATCGGTTTCCGCCAATGGCTTGACGTAGCGTTGCACCGCAATGTCCAGATTATTCTCCAGCGCCAGGGCCAGCGCATCGCTGAGCGACAGTTCCAGCTTCCCGTCGCGGATCAGATCGTGCAACCGCGTGGAATTCTCCAGCACCAGCGGTGAGAGGCTCTGCTGCTGGTAGGGCGCGAGCAGGGTCGGAAAGGAACCGGGTCCTGTGCTGTAGTCGCGCAAAAAACCCTGCTTGTCCTGGGGTGCTTGCGCGAGGGTCCCGCGAGGCACCAACAGTCCCAACAGTCCCGCCGTCAGTAGGCTCCAGTGAACCCGTTTCCTTGACATGGCTAACCTCCAACAAGATGAGTGCGTTCCGGGGTAATCACCAATCTAACACACCACCCCGGCGTGCTGCCTTCCAAGCGGCACCTTTTGTAGACGATAGAATTCCACGAGTATTGTGAAAAGAAATTGACCCAACACCATCACTTTCGAGCCGAACTACTCCGCTCCAGAGCAGGTTCCGGACCGTGCGCCGTGAAGGACCTCTCTGTCCCTATCACTGGACGTGCCGAGCAGCCCGTGGGTTTCGATTTGTTGCAAAGCGAGAGGGGGTCAACGGTGAGCCGACTGCCGCGGGAGCAGCAGCCGGCCTGAGGGAAAAGAGAGGGTCGCGCAGTTCAGAAATAGAGCTTTACGGAACCGGAGAACTGCCGCGGGCTGGAGTACTCACCGGGAGAGAAGGAGCTCTCCTGGGAGACCACGAACCTGTTGTCGGTCAGGTTCTCGATGTTGAACTGCAGGCCCACGCGGGGCTTCTCGCCGTTGCGCAGCAGATCCATGCCCAGCGTGAGGTTCTGCGTGAAGTGCTCGGGCGAGCGGTTCGACAGCGGTCCGAAGGTGAGGCCTTCTTCCATTTCTACCTCCGTCGGGGTGCCGCTGCCGTATTCAAACGCCATGCTGGCCCACGCGCCGGTGGGATGCCGCCAGGTGAAGCCGGCGTTGAGCGTATGGATCTGGTCCATGGGAGCCGCGAAGCGCCCAGAGTCCTCCAGGTGGTGAGTCTCATCCACGAAGCCCGCCGTCACCGGATTCCAGAAGAAGACGCGCCCGAGCGCGTAGTTCAAATAGGCGTCGAGCCCCAATCGCTGGATTGCAGGCGTCTCCAGCTTCACTTCCATGCCATAGGCTCTGCCCTTGTCAAAGTTGGCGTAGGCATAGAGCCGCGAATCCGGGAACAGAACTGTATGGACGGGTTTGTCGCTGATGCGGTAATAGCCAGTTAGTCCTGCCCGGAGCAGTTTGTGGATGGGTTGTGATACGCCCACCTCGAACTGGTTTTCAATGACGGGCTGAAGCGGCGGGAGAGGGTCAGCGTTGCCCACCGCCGGAGCATCCAATTGGAGGTATCGCGTCAGACCGGCGCTGGAAATCAGCAAGCTCTCCACGGGCGGCGGAACAAAAAAGTGATCGTAGGAAGCGTGCAGCACCGTTCCGCTGTCGAACTGATAGGCCAGGTTCAGCCGCGGGCTGAAGTGGAACGCCTGCATGGCGAGACTGTAGCGGTCGTAACGCAGGCCGATGTCGGCGGTCAAACCTTTCGTCACCTGAATTTTATCTTGCAAATACAGGCTGATCTGGCCCCCGGTCTTGTCGCCACTGAACCGGATCGGTCCGCGGTTGTCGGGGCCGCGGAGATGCACGTGAGTCAGCCCCAGCACGTGGGCATACGCGATGTATCCCTCGCCATAAAAGAAGAGACTCTCCTCGGGCCGCAGCAACACCGCGTCCACGCCACCCTTCAAGGTGTGCCGCCCCATGAAATGCGTTACGTCGCTCTTGAGGCCGGTGGTGTTCAAAGTGCGTTCGTTGCGGGCGATGGAGTAACAGCCCAGGCTGACCGCATCGCCGCAGAACGTGGGAATCAGGTCTCTGCGGGCGGCGTCGGCAACGCCGGCCCAGGGATCGTTGGGCGGCAGCAGGATCATGTGCGACCAGCGCTGGTAGAACGACGTGCTGAGGAGTGTGTCGTTGGAGACGTTGTGGTTCCACGTCAGGATGGCGCTCTGTGCCCGGGTGCGCTCGAAGGAGTTGTCGTTGGGCCGGTACTGGTCGTCCAGGCTAGTCTTCGGCATCTGGAAGTTGGTTCCGTCGGCCATCACCACGGCTCGCAAAGAGTCTTGGGGACTGAGGTCGAAGTCGAGCTGCAGAAAATTCCGCATGCCGCGCCCCGTGTCGTGGATGGCGCGGGGGTCATTGGGGCTCAGGAAGCGCGCCGACTCGAACGCGGTGCTAAACAAGTAGTAACCGACTTTGGTGGTGTGGCCACCGAACTCCACGGCGGCGTTGTTCCGCAGCGCGGTCCCCAGGCCCAAGGTGAGAGAGCCCTCGTTGTTCATCGAGAATCCAGACTTGGTTACGATGTCCACCACGCCGCCAAAGCGGTTGCCGTATTCGGCCGGAAATCCTCCCGTCATGATATTCACGGACTGAATAATGTCGGGGCTGATGCCGGAAGAGAATACAGTGTGGGGATTCTCCCAGAAGGAAACCCCGTTGATGAACGTGTTCAGGGCAATCTCCTGTCCGCGCACATGGACACCGT
>JBGPJR010000215.1:0-4011 GCA_041485545.1 Terriglobia bacterium | reverse complement strand
GTGCGCGGCAAAAGTTCATCGCAACACTAAGACCAATGCCCGCAAAGGTAGCATCCTTGACTTTGCAGCGGCGATTCGTTACGTTGAATTCTTGAGTTAGTCCATTCGTTTTGTACTTGTTGAGGAGACCTCGGCAGCATGGCGTTTTTGCAGAACAAGTTTGAGAAAAACTTCATCATCACCACGGTGGACTACGTGTTCAACTGGGCGCGCAAGAGCGCTATCTGGCCCATGACGTTTGGCCTGGCCTGCTGTGCCATCGAGATGATTGCCTCGACCACCTCGCGCTTCGACATCGCGCGGTTCGGAGCGGAGGTCTTTCGCCCCTCGCCCCGTCAGTCCGACCTCATGATTGTTGCCGGGACCGTCACGCTCAAGATGTCGCCGGTGCTGAAACGTGTCTGGGACCAGATGCCCGACCCGAAATGGTGCATTTCGATGGGAGCGTGCTCCAGCGTGGGCGGCCCGTTCAATACCTATGCGGTGCTGCAGGGTGTGGATCGGATCGTGCCCGTGGACGTCTACGTCATCGGGTGCCCGCCGCGGCCGGAGAACCTCTTCTACGCGCTGCTGAAGCTCCAGGACAAGATTGACCAGATGACGCTGGCCCGCCGCCCCACCCAGGTGCGCCTGGATGAGACCATGGTCGAGCAGTTCCGCAAGCAGGTTATGATCGCGCAAACGCCCCACCCCGCCGCCTAGGACTGCGTCCCCATAAGGGCCCCCCGCCTTTGCACTCCCCCCTTCGCCGGGCCGGGTGTCGCCATCTGGCGAGAAAAACCATGCTAGCACACGTTCGTGGTGGCGATTCGCTGTGGTAAGTTGGGTGCATGCCGGAACTGCCGGAAGTGGAAACCGTGGTTCGCACGCTACGGCCCTGGCTCGTCGGGCGGCGCATCACCGGCGTCGAGCTGTGCTCGAATGGCGCGACAAACGGCAGGGCGAATCGGGCGTGGCGGCAGGTTCTGGTCACTCCGGCGGCGGTGTTTAGCCGCAGCCTGCGGGGCGCCCGCGTGGAAACTGTGCGGCGGTACGGCAAGAACATCTGGATCGAGCTGCGCCCGCCGAGAGAATCGACGGCACCGGTCCTCCTTCTGATCCACTTGGGAATGACGGGCCGGCTGCTATGGGAGACTTCGCCCGATCCGCAGCGGCCGCATACGCATTGCATCTTCAGCCTGGACGCTCCGGGGCGCTGGCTGCACTACAGCGACACGCGCCGCTTCGGCAAGTTGCGCACCGTGCGCACGCCGCCAGGGGCGCTGCTGCAGCTGGGGCCCGACCCGCTGGAAATCTCGCGCGACGAGTTTTGCCAGCGCATCCGTTCGCGGCGCGCGATGGTGAAGAGTCTGCTTCTCGACCAGCGCTTTCTGCGGGGCCTGGGCAACATTTACGCTGATGAAAGCCTGTTCCGCGCGGGAATCCATCCCGCCGCGATCGGCTCGCGGCTGACCCGCAATCGCGCGGTGCGCCTATACGACAGTATTCGCGAGACGCTCGAGGCCGCCATTGCGCTCGGCGGCTCCTCGGTTTCTGACTACCTCAACGCGGAGGGGCAAGCGGGCTGGTTCCAACAAGAGCACGCGGTGTACCTCCGGACCGGCCAGCCGTGCGTGCGCTGCGGCACCCCCATCCGGCGCATGGTGATTGCCAGCCGCGGCACGCATTTCTGCTCGCGCTGCCAGCGGGGCGTCTCGGTACGGACGGGACAGGCGACACGGCGCACCGCTTCCCGAAAGAAGAGGAAGCCGTGAAGCGATTCGCCATCGGCGTGGACCTGGGCGGAACCAATCTTCGCGTGGCCGCCGTGGACGACGCGGGGCGGCTGCTGGAGAAAACGGCGCGCTCCATGCGGGCACTGGGCGGGCGCGACGCAGTCATTCGGCAACTTTGCCAGGATGCACGAGAGCTCGCGGCCAGGCACGGCAGCGCGGGCACTTGTGTTGGTGTGGGTGTAGGCGTTCCCGGAATCCTCTATCTGGAGAAGGGCGTACTCAGGCGGTCGCCGAACCTGCCGGGCTGGGAGAATTTCGCGGTGCGCGATGCCATCGCATCGCAGCTCGGTCTGCCGGTGCGAGTGGACAACGACGCCAACCTGGCCGCGCTCGGCGAGAAATGGCGCGGGGCGGGGCGCCACGTGGCGAGCCTCTGCCTGCTGACGCTCGGCACGGGCCTGGGCGGCGGGCTGATTCTGGACGGAAAGATCTGGCACGGGTTTTTGGGAATGGCGGGCGAGATCGGTCACATCCCGGTCGTAGAGAACGGCGCGCCCTGCGGCTGCGGCAGCCGTGGCTGCCTGGAGACGGAGGTCTCCGCCACCGCCATCGTGCGTAAGGCGCAAGCCCTGCTGGCCGCCGGCGCCACTCCAGCGCTCGCCGAAGAGGTTCGGCGGGGAGAGCGGGGAGCGCCGCTCACAGCGGAACTGGTCTATCGCGTTGCGAGCGCCGGAGACCGCGCCTGCCGCGAACTGTTTGACTCGTTCGGAAAATATTTGGGCCTGGCGCTCGCGGGGTTGGTGAACGTGCTCAACTTCCCGCTCTACGTGATTGGCGGTGGCGTGTCGGCCGCGTGGGACCTGTTTTCTCCGGCCATGTTTAGCGAACTGTGCGCGCGGTCTTACGTCTTCGCGGAGGGCAGCACGCGCGTGGCCCGAGCGGAACTCGGAGCCGATGCCGGACTCTACGGCGCCGCCGCGCTGGCTCTGGGCTCGGCTGCGTAGTGCACCCTGTGCGTGCATCGGCAAGCCCTTTTGAGGCACAATAGCCAGTTCGGCTCCCAGCGCCCTCGGTCTCGTGACGGTTTGCCCGCGCCGTTGGAACGGGCAGGGAAAAGCGGGGCTCGGAGAATATTCCGGATGCAGGCACAACTGGGGAGCTTCAGCCATCCCGTTCTGGACCACTTTTACAATCCCCGGAACGCGGGGATCGTGGAGCGATATAACTACGGATACTTGGAAGAAAACAACCCGTGGCTCATCAGCATCCGCTTTACGTTCCGGGTGGAGGGAGACTGCATCCAGCAGGTGCGGTTCCAGACGCAGAGCTGCGTGACGACCACGGCCTGCTGCAGCGCGCTGACGGAGATGGTGCAGGGCCGGACGGTTCGGGAAGCGCTCTCGATCACCCCGGAAAAGCTCTCCGAGCAACTCGGAACCCTCCGCCCGGAAAAGATGTATTGCGCCCGCCTGTCGGTCGCCACGCTGCGGCGAGCACTGGAATCCCCCGTGGCTGTTACTGCTCCGCGCCCCTCGCATAAAGGAGAATTCTCATGAAAGTTGCCTACGTATTTTCTACGAATCTTGCGCACCGCATCCTGAACACCATGATCGTCCCCCAGCTGGAAGAGGGCCGGCATGGGGCCGACGTGGTTGGCATGTTCTTCTTTGTGGATAACTGTTACATGCTGACCAAAGGCAATGCGGTCGGTGAGCGGCTCAAGAAGCTTATGAGCCAGGGCAAAATCAAGATGCTGATGGCCTGCGACCAGTGCGCCTACGAGCGCGAGATTGACAAGAACCTGATTGACGGCGCCGGAATCGGCTGTTTCCCGGACCTGTACCGGGCGATCGGCTCGGTGGGCGGCGTGGATCAGGTGATCACCTTGTGAGCAAGGGTCGCAGCTTCGGAGCCGAGCCGGCAACGATGCAGCCCGCCGAACAAATTGCCCGCATGACCATCCGCGAACTGCTGGACCTGAGCCCGGAGGTGCGCCGCTATCTGATGGCGTGGAACGCGGATATATGATGCAACCTGGGTGACACCCTCGAAGCGGTCGCTTCGAAAAAGAAAGCGGACCTGCAAGAACTGTTGGCGCAGGTGCAGCGCCGATTCGGCCGCCGGTAGGTCCGCGTGGGAGGCGGGAAAGCGGGGAGGGCGATGAGGTGAAGATCGGCTGGCTGAAGAAGCCCGAATCGGGCGGGTCTTGAAGAACGATTGCGCCGAGAGGACGAATCCATTGTCAGGTGAGCGGCTGAAGTTTTTGGAACGCGCGATGGAGCGGTTCGATGACCTC
>JBGPJR010000214.1:0-4028 GCA_041485545.1 Terriglobia bacterium | reverse complement strand
ATTGTCATACTGCAGGCTGTTCACCAGAGAGATCCATGGGCTGAACTGCCACTCGGGGGTCAAGCGGAAGACGCGTGTTTGGAATTTGCCCTCCGGAAGATCGATCCGGTTCCATTCGGCTACCGTGTAAACAATCACGCCGGTGCGCGCTCGCAGCGTCAGATTCAGCGAATAATCCAGTCGTTTGCCGGAAAAGAAATTTCCAAACTCTACTTCTGGCTGCAGTGCAATAGTGCGCCGGCTGGCGGTCTGGGCGCTGAATTGGTAGCGCGTAAATCGATACTCTCCGCCGGACGGCAGCACCACGTCGTCGTGAATCTCAAAATCGTTTTCCAGCCGCTCGTAGTTGCGCGTGATCGTTGCCGTGAAGCTGTCCCCGGAATGCCCGTTGATCTGGAAGACCTTGAACTCCAGATTGCGCGTCAGCAATCTGTTTTCCAGATCCGTCTGGATTTCGAGGTCGGCTCCGAACGAGAGACTCCGGACCCAGGGATGGTCGGTCGGCCGGTAGGAGTAGGACGCTTCCGGGTTGTAGCGCCGGTACGCCTGGCGCGCGACGAAGCCGACCGCGGGATCAAAATTGGGCTGCACTTCACGGAATGCGAAGGCGGAGTCCCACGGATCGTTCGGGAAGTTGAGTTCCGTGCCGAACGACATCCGCTCTCCCGACTTGCCTGGAGCCGCGGAGGTTCCCACCACATAGCCACTGAGCGCCAGATTCTTCGATCCCAAAAAACGTCGTGTCGAGAGCAGCGTGTCCACGCCCATCGTATAGAGAGCGTCGCCGGTTCCCCGTGGATCCTTGCGCGTGAGCAGGCCCCCCACGAAGGATTGCGAAAAGATGCGGCGCTTCACGCGGGCCACCGTGAAGTCATCGCCAGCCAGGCCGCGTTCCTCATCTTTACCGGTGCGGACATGCATCAAGCCAACATCCTGCTGTCCGATCTGCCCGGTCAGCGTGGTTCCAAAGAGGATTTGCTGCGGCTCCCGGTTCTCGCTCAGGCCGATGCGCCGGCTGAAGAATGGGTAGACACGAATGTCGCTCTCGAAGGAGTTGTTGGAGACAAAATCAAAAAAGCCCGCGCCTTCGAGGAAAAAATCGCGCTTCTCTTCAAAAAACAGGGAAAACCGGGTCAGGTTCACTTGCCTAGAATCCACTTCGGTCTGGGCAAAATCCGTGTTGAGAGTGAGGTTAGCGCGCAGGCGCGGTGTGGGACTGTAGAACAGATCCAGGCCCAGCTCTTTTTGTCTGACGAAGTAATCCTGACCGCGGACGGGCGCCGAAACCGCCGTCCCCAGCAGATAGGGCTTCACTTCCAGTCCCTTCCCCTGACTGGCGTCCTCAATGCCCTCCAAGCGGCCCGCATTCGCCAGCCGCCGCAGCCCCTGATTGCGTGGGATGCCGGTCCACAGACTTTCCTCGTTCTTGCGCCGCACCGTGCGCTGGAAGTTGATGCCCCAGGCCTCCGCATTGGGATCGAAGTTCAGCGTGCGGAACGGAATCTCGATTTCCGCGCTCCAGCCGATCTCGCTGCGGCGGACCTTGGCGGTCCAGATGCCGTCCCACTGCCGGTTGTTGGACCCGCTGCTTCCCATCAGCGAATCGCCCATCAGGCCGGAGGGATTGATCTCAAAGTAGTACCCGCTGCGGGCGTCCAGATAGGTGTCCAGCACCCACATGAAGCGGTCGTCCGCCGAAAGGAGTTCGTCGCGACGCCGCTGGAATCCGAGCAGCTTGTCGGGCTCCGAGTCGAAACAGATGACTCCCATGTACAGCCGCTCGTGGTCGAACGCGATGCGCACTTCGGTGGGCTCGGTCGCCGGCTGGCCGAAGTTCGGGTCTTGCTGGATGAAGTTTGCTGCCGGCTGCGCCCGCTGCCACACAGCCTCATCGAGGATTCCGTCGAGTTCGATCCGCTCTTGGCTGTCCAGCCGGACTGCCGTAATCGCGGGACGAGCGGCCTGCTGTCCCTGAGCCACCGTGGACGGGAAAAGCAAGCAAGTCACCAGAAACGCCGGCAGGGAAACCTGGCTCCATGCTCGCAGAGACACTCGGCTGACCTCCAAAAGCTTCAGTGTAGCAGGATACGGCGCCCTACGGCTCCCTAGTGTTATCTGTACGGTTTCTTCGGCCTAACCCACTTCCACTAGACCGTAGCGGCGGCCCCAGTTTTCCTGCAGATAGCGGAGCAACGCTTCCCGCTGGCGCCGCTCGCCGCGCTCCACAAACTCCATCGCGGCGCGGCGCGCCCACTCCAGAATTTCGCGGTCGCGAACCAGGTTGGCAACCCGGAATTGTGGCAGGCCGGACTGCTTGGTACCGAGAAACTCGCCCGGCCCGCGCAGGCGCAGATCCATCTCGGCGATCTCAAAGCCGTCGGTGGTCTGCTCCAGCGCGGCCAGCCGCTGCCGCGCGACCTCGCTGACATTGGCAGAAGTCAGCAGCAAGCAGTGCGAAGCGCGCCGCCCGCGGCCGACGCGGCCGCGCAACTGGTGGAGCTGAGCCAACCCGAAACGCTCCGCCTGCTCGATGACCATCACGGTGGCGTTGGGCACGTCCACGCCGACCTCAATCACGGTGGTGCCGACCAGGACTTGAATCTCGCCGGCCTGGAATGCCTGCATGGTTTTTTCTTTTTCCTCGGCGGCGAGGCGGCCGTGCAGCAGGCCCACGCGCAATTCCGGAAAGACGAACTTGGAGAGATGCTCGTAGGTCTGAATCGCGGACTTGAGCTCCTGGCCGAACTGCCGCTTGCTGAGCGCGACTCCGCCTTCTGCCGTGCCCTCCTCGATCACCGGGCAGACGATAAACGCCTGCGCGCCGGTGGCCACCTGCGACCGCACGAACTGGTAGGCGCGGTCGGCCTCTTCGAGCGGCACTTGGCGCGTAACCACCGGCTGACGGCCGGCGGGCAGCTCGTCCATGACGGACACGTCCAGCTCGCCGTACAGCGTGAGCGCCAGCGTGCGCGGAATGGGCGTCGCGGTCATCACCAACGTGTCCGGGCTCTTGTCCGGAAGGCCGCCCTTCTCCATCAGCCGCAGGCGCTGCACCACTCCGAAGCGGTGCTGCTCATCGATGATGACCAGACCCAGGGCGCGGAACGCAACGTCCTCCTCGACGAGCGCGTGCGTTCCGATGACGATCTGGACCAGCCCGTCGCGCAAAAGCTTCTTCAGCGACTTCTTCTCGCGCGCCGTGGCGCTGCCGCTGAGCAGCGCAATCTGGTAGCGGGAAGTCGCCAGCAGGCGGCGAAAGTAAAAGGCGTGCTGCTGCGCCAGAATTTCCGTCGGTGCCATCACGGCCACTTGGTAGCCGTTCTCAATGGCGATGACGGCGGCCTGAAGCGCCACAATCGTCTTGCCGCTTCCCACGTCGCCCTGCAGCAGCCGCCGCATGGGATGGGGCGCGCGCATGTCCGCGACAATCTCAGCCAGCGCCTTCTTTTGTGCCGCGGTGGGATGAAAGGGCAGGATTTTCTTCAGGCTTTCACGCACGGCGGCGTCGGCGCGAAAGGAGATGCCGGGCTCCTGGCGCGTGCGCTGGCGCTTCCAGGCCAGGCCCGCTTCGAACAAGAAGAACTCTTCGAAGATCAGCCGCACATGCGCCGGGCTGCGGAACGCCTCTAGCTCGCTGAGGCGAGCGTCCGCCGGAGGGAAGTGGGCGTTGCGAAACGCTTCCCAGCGCGGGATCAGCCGGTACTCCTGCGCCACGGGCGGGGGCAGCGGATCGGCGATCCCGCCCAGCGATTCCAGCAAGTAATGAATCACGCGGCGAAAGAAGCGCGAGGTCAGCCGCCCGCCTCCGGCTGCTTCATAGATGGGAACGATGCGGCCCACTTCGAGCGAATGGCCCGCCGCGGAAATACCTCCGGGAAGCTCCGGCAGAATTTCATACTGCGGCTGCACCATCTGCAAGCCGCCTTCGTAGGCGTCTTCTTCTACTTTGCCGTGGAGGGCAAGATATTGGCCGGGCTGGATGATCCGTTCGAGGTAAGGGGAGTTGAACCATTTGGCGTGCAGGCGAT
>JBGPJR010000213.1:0-4038 GCA_041485545.1 Terriglobia bacterium | reverse complement strand
CGCCTTCGTGGATCACCTTGTGAATGCTCTGGGAGCAAAAAGTGGGATTGTGAAAGCTGGCTTCGTACCGATCATCCACTCTGTAAATATTCGATACGTAGCCCACGGAACTGGCCGTGCCGACGACCCTCCAAAGACCGGCAGCGGAGCGGTCGGAGCGCACGGTCAGCTCGGCGTTGCCAGCGGGCATCAGTCCCCACTTCACGGCGTACCGCAACGTCTCGCCGGCACCAAAAGAGAGTCGCGGCTCCTGCGCGCGGGGGTTCTCAAGGAGCGGACCTGCCAGCACCACGCACAAGAACAGGACCACTCGCCGCCAATGCCAAGCCAATTGTTTCCTAAATGCCAGAAGGCTCTCTCCTTAACCTGCCCAGCTCAGCGCATCCAAAGCATTTTGCCCCAAAGCGCTGCAACGATCACGCAAAAAGCGAGCAGGGCCTCGTACTCGCGATTCTTGCGATACCGCTCCCATTGAAATGGATGCGGCTGTGCCCCGGCCTGACGCCACGCCGTGAAGCGCGGCCAGAATAACGGCACCGCACGAGCGTACCCAACGTATGCCTCGCCGAACAAGCGACTCAGATGGGCGGTCTCGTTCCGCATCACGGGCCAGTACACGGCCGCAAAGAACAGGAGCAGCAGCAGGAAAAACCACCACCGCCCTCCCGCAATCGCAAACCCCGTGCCCGCCAGCGCCGAGCCGAGATAGAGAGGGTTGCGCGTGTGCGCGTACGGGCCGCTAACAGCCAGGGACTGATTCTTGGCCAGGTGTCCCGCACTGGCCGCGCGCAGCAGGATGCCCGCGAGCGCCACGACGGTACCCACCGCGAGCCACCCCGGCGTGGGCCGGGAGAAAGCAAAGTACACCGCGGCCAAGACGAAACTCGCCGGCACCCGAATGCGTGCCGCTAGTTGAGAGGCGGTGGGGGACATCGATCTCTACGATTTCCATTTCCGCAAAACTCTGCACCACCACTCAGATGCCGTCTCAAGATACACGGTTGCCATGTCTCGCCACAGATCCGGAGAGGGCGACGCCCTCTGCGCCCAGCAGATCGCGAACCGCCTGGACGACCTCGGCTGCTGAGATCTTATCCATTACTCCCGGCTCCGCGGAATGGTTGTGGGACGTAAGCGCGTCGGCGGGCCGCAGGACGACGTGCGGATTCCCATAAGGCCCATTGCGGTGCGGGTCGGTGGGTCCGAACAACCCCACGGTCGGAACGCCCAGCGCCGCCGCCAGGTGTAGCGGACCGGTGTCCGGGGCCACCAGGATGCGGGCGCGGCGCAGCAGAGCGATCAATCCCGGCAGCGTGCCGGAGTAAATCACCGGCCGCGAATGCCTGCATGCGCGCTGCACCTGCTCTGCCAGACTTTCTTCTCCCGGCCCGCAATTCAGCGCCACAGGAAGCGAATACGTCTCCGCGAACGCGTCGCAAAGCTGCGCGTAACCTTCCACGGACCACTGCTTGGCTCGCCATCCGGCCCCTGGGTTCACGACGGCCACAGACTCCTGCAGCAGTTCGGGCGGTAGTTGGCGCTCATCTCCCAATGGCAGCGGAAACTCCATCGCAACATCCCGAGCCCCTAACGAGGCCACCAGCGCCAGGTTTGCTTCCACCACGTGAACCGCGCGGGGCTGCACCCGCTGCGTATAGAACACGCTGGCGCCGGGCTCGCGCAGCCACGGCCGCTCGAAGCCGATCACCGCGCGCGCTCCGCTCAAGCGGCAAGCCACGGCGCTCTTCAGCGCGCCCTGCAAATCCAGAGCAAAGTCGTAGCGCCGCTCGCGCAGCTCCCGCATCACGTTGCCCAGCGACTCCCATACCCAGCGCGTGAGCGGGGCCGCTCGCCACGCCAGCGTGTTGACCTCTACGATGCGACGGAGATAGGGGTTTCCCTCCAGCAGTGGCCGCCAGCGGCTCTCCACCAGCCAGTCCACTTCCCAGCGCGGGAAGCTCCGTTTCAAAGTCGCCAGGGCCGGAAGCGCGTGCAGGACGTCTCCCATGGAGCCGAGCCGCACCAGCAGCAGCCGCCTTATGTCTTCCGTTCCCATTCCAATTCTCGCCAACCGTGTGGCTCACAATCCTTTGTCCACGAGTTTCCCTCGGATCCATTGCACTGCTTCGTAGACGTTTGCCGCCACATGGTCCGGCTGCTGCGGCCAGCGATCCCGCTCCTGCTCCCATTCGGTCTGTCCGAATCCGGTCAATACCAGGACGCTCGCCGCACCCACGCGGTGCGCCATCTCCACGTCCACGTAGCGGTCGCCGACGACAAACGATTGGCGCAACTGAATCCCGAACTCCGCTGCGGCCTGCTGCAGCATGCCCGGCGACGGCTTGCGGCAAGCGCACTCCCGGCGGTAGGCCTCGATCTCAGCTTCCGGATGATGCGGGCAGTAGTAAATCCGGTCGAGCCGGGCTCCGGCCGCCAGCAGCTCGCGCATGAGTTGCTGGTGCACCTGCGCCACCAAGTCCTCGGCGAAGATCCCGCGCCCCACGCCCGATTGATTGGTCACCACAATGGCCAGCAGGCCCGCATCGTTGATCTCCCGCACCGCACGACCGGCAAAGGGATAGACCCGAAAACGGGCCGCGTCGTCCACGTGGCCCACTTCCTCGTTGAGCGTGCCGTCGCGGTCAAAGAACACGGCGCGCAGCGTCTCGGGAGGCATCCGGTGGGGGACTGCTCTCAAGACAGAGACCCCGACGGTTCCGCAGCGGCTTGCAAAACGGAAACGCGCGCGCGCGATGGTTCCTGAAGCAGCATGGAACGCGCCGCGTGAAAGACTCGCTCCACGGAGAGGGATTTCATGCAGCGATGGTCAATGGGGCAGTGGCGCAACTTACACGGGCGGCAGAAGGCTTCGCCCACGAGCAGTTCGGCATGCGGGCCGAGCGGGCGCGTCTCCTGCTCATTGGTGGGCCCGAACAGGGCTAGTGTGGGCACGCCCAGCCCCGCGGCCACGTGCATGGTTCCCGTGTCGTTGGTGAGGAACAGGTCGCAGCCTTGCACCAGACTCATGAACTCGGAGAGCGAAGTCTGGCCCGCCAGCGAAAGCGAAGGTATGGCAGACTGCGCGATCACGTCCGCGACCAGCTGCTGCTCCTGTGGCGATCCGAAAAAGACGCAGGCGGCTCCCAGTTCGCGTGCCAGGCGGGAAGCCAATTCGCCAAAGCGTAGCGTCGGCCAGCGTTTCGCGGTCCCGAACGACGCCCCCGGACTGATCCCCACAACCCAACGTCGCGGCTGCGGCGCTGCCGAAAATTGCATCAGGCGCTCGACAAGTTGCAGCCTAGCCGCTGCGCGGCTTTCTTCCGAAGCAGGCAACGAAATCTGCTCTACAGGGTTATATCCGGGGATCAGGCCGAGACGCCGCAGCATTTCCAGGTAATAGTGTGCTTCGTGGGCCGGGGTCTCGCCGCGCCGGGGAGGCCGAACGCCGTGAGTCAACAGCGGACCGCGGCCCTGGCGCGAGTAGCCGGCACGAATCGGAATGCGCGCCAGCCAGCTGACTAGCGCCGCGTCGAAGGCGTTCTGGAACAGGATGGCGGCGCCGAATTGCTGGCTTCGCAGTTGTGAAGCTATCCGCAGACGTCCGGCGAGCCCCTGGTGGGTGCTTCTAGTATCGTAATGCAGCAGCCGGCAGCGGAGCTCCTCCACTGGAAGGATGTCGGCAACCCAGGGCCTGGCCAGCAAGACCAATTCGGCCTCCGGCAGCGAGTGTCGCAGCGCCCGCAGGGCCGGCAAGCACAAGACCGCGTCTCCCACCCAGTTCGGCACCCGCACCAGAACCCTGGCATCCGCCAATTGATCGCTGTCGAGCATTTTTGCCATGCGCTACCGGCTTGCGGAAACCTCCTGTCGAGGAACCACGCCACCGTCCGCTGACAACGACCTGGCCTCGATAGCGAGGCTTTGGCCGATCCAGCAAACCAGCGCAGCCTCCTGCTCCACGCTCGTGTCGATGGCGGCCCAATAGAGCGGAATGCCCAGCACCGCACCGGACGGCAGGTTGACCAAGTCCTTCTCCGT
>JBGPJR010000212.1:0-4049 GCA_041485545.1 Terriglobia bacterium | reverse complement strand
TCTGGATTCGCCCGGACTTGTCGCGCACGCCCGTGGCGATCAAGGTGGCGTTCCCGCTGGCGACCTACACTGCCGAGCTTCAATGAGGCCCGGTGCTGTGCCCCGGCGCAGTTCTCCTTCTTGCCCTCGACGCGGCATCCTGCCCACATTAGCAGGAGAAGCCGGACCGCTCCGCTGACCGGCCGCTATGCATCTCGCCTATTTCTCCCCGCTGAATCCCCGGGTCTCCGGCATCTCCGACTATTCCGAGGCACTGCTGCCGCAGCTTGCGGAGCGAATCGAAGAGATCGACGTCTTCCTCGAGGACTACGCCCCGGCCGCCCGTTTCTCGCAGCCCAACCTGCGCCTCCGGCGGTGGCAGGAGTTTGAGCCGGAGTACCGCGCCGGCCGCTTCGACGCCGTGCTCTACCACATCGGGAATAACCCCTTTCACGTTTATATCTACGACCTCGCCCTGCGCATCCCCGGCGTGCTGGTGCTCCATGAGTTCAATTTGCACTACTTGGTCGCCCACGCCACACTCTCGCGCGGCGACTGGCCGGGCTACCTGCGCGAGGTCGAGCACGACGCCGGACCCGCCGCGCTGGAGCGCGCGCGACAGGCCCAGGCGGGGCTCGTGCAACCGGACTACGACGGCATCGCTCTCAACCGCACCCTGCTGGAGCGCAGCCCGGGCGCCATCGTGCACAGCGATTACATGGTGCGCACCGTGCGCCAGGCCGGTTTGAAGATTCCGCTGCGCCGCATCCCGCACGGCGTGGCGATCCCCGACGTAGACCGCGGCGCAGCGCGCCACATGCTCGCGGAGCAAACCGGGCTGCCGCTCAACGACTCGGCTCCCGTCTTCGGCATCTTCGGATTTCTGAAGCCCTACAAACGAATTTACGAGGCGCTGCATGCGCTGGCCCGCCTGCGCACGGAGCGCTCCGATGCAACGCTGGTCCTGGTTGGAGAGGAGCATCCGCACTATCCTCTGCGCCCGCTGATCCGCGAGCTGGCTCTGGACGATGCGGTCCGCATTCTGGGCCACGTTCCGATCGACACCTTCACCCTCTACATGGCCGCGGTCGATATTTGCATCAACCTCCGCCGACCGACGGCGGGAGAAACCTCCGGAAGCCTGTTGCAGGCTCTGGCGCTGGGCAAACCGACGCTGGTCTCCGAGATTGGCTCCTTCCTGGAACTACCCGACGACGCGGTGTTCAAGATCCCGCCGGAGCGGGAGGCCGAATGGCTCTACGAGTACATGAAGGTCTTGTTGGACGATCCGGAGCTGGCGCGGGCAGTCGGCGAACGCGGCCGCGCCTACGTGCAGCGGGAGTGCCAGTGGCCGCGCGTCGCAGACCAGTACGAGCAATTTCTGCAGGAATGCGCGAGCCGTAGAGCGCAGACGGCGCCGCCGAAACCAGAGGCAGTGGTCGCTGCATCTTCCAGCGCGCAGCCGCGTGCGACGCTTCCGCCGGTTGAGGAACTGGAGGAATATCTGGTGGGCTTTTCTCACGCCAACCGGCCGCTGGAAGAGTACCTCCAAACCCACCTGAAGCGCCTGGTACGCACGCTGCAGATTACGCCTCCGGGCGGAGCCGAAGACCGCGTACTGGAGATGGGCTGCTATCTCCAGATGACTCCGGCGCTGGGCAAGTATCTTGGCTACGGCGAAATTCGCGGCGCCTACTTCGGCCCGTTGGGCAAGACGGACGCGCGCTCCACCACCTCCATCAGCGGCGAGACGTTTTCCTGCGCCATGGACCTGTTCGATGCGGAGCGCGACCGCTTCCCGTACCCGGACGGACACTTTCGCACCGTGCTGTGCTGTGAACTGATCGAGCACCTTGCCGACGATCCCATGCACATGATGGCGGAGATCAACCGCATCCTGGCGCCCGGCGGGCGGCTGCTGCTGACCACGCCGAACATCATCAGCCTGCGCAGCGTTCACGCGGTGTTGCATGGATACCATCCGGCACTGTTCCCCTCCTACATCAAGCCCTCCGCCGACGGCACGGTGGACCCGCGCCACAGCCGCGAATATACGCCGCGCGAGATTGCGCTGCTGGTCGAAGCAGCGGGTTTTCAAGTGGAGTTGCTGGAAACCGGCGACTACGCCCATGTGCTAGAGGACTATGCGGAGGCGCGAAAGTTGCTGGAGCGCAACGGGTTGCCGGCCTCCTTCCGGGGCGAGGTAATCTTCTGCCGCGCTCGGAAGCTTGGCCCGGTGCGGGACCGCTGGCCCAAGGACCTCTACTACCCACCCTGACGAACGCCTGCAGAGTTGTGGGATAATCCAAGCTGGGCTGGGACGACGGCAAGTTTCGCGTGCTTGTGAGTCCGCAGGCTGCCCCGGCAGGTCGGCTCTGTGAGTTCATCCAAGACGTCTACACACTATCGCGCACGGTTTCAGCAGCCACGGGTGCGGGAAACCGGGCCGGGCGAACTGCTGCTCGAATGCGCCATTGAGAATGCGAGCGACCGGTCGTGGCTGGCAAGCGAGAACGGCCAGGGAGGCGGCGAATCTCGCGGGTCGCCGAGCGGAATCGGGCCCGTGCATCTCAGCTATCAGATTTTTGACGCCGAGACCGGACAGTTGGTGATGGATGGCGCGCGCTCCAGCCTGGAAGGCGCTTGCCAGCCCGGCTCGCGCGTATCGGTTCGCATCCCGATCCAGCTACCCGCCGAACCCGGCCACTACCGCATCTGGGTCTCGCCAGTCCATGAGCCGGTTGCCTGGTTCTACCAGCGTGGGTCGGAGTTTCTGGAACTCGATGTTACTGCGGAGCGCGACCGGACGCGGGTCCGCAGCGTGGAGCGCCGGACGCGGCTGGGACGCCGCATCGAGCGGCTAGGGCAATTACTCCATCGCTCCTTCGCCTATCCTCTGCGCACGTTCATCCGCCACCGCTCGCTCATCTTCTCCATGGTGCAGCGCGACCTGCAGGGGCGTTATCGCGGCTCGGTAGCCGGCGCGTGGTGGACCCTGGCCCAGCCGCTCCTGCTGATGAGCGCCTACTATTTTGTATTCGGCGTGGTCCTGCGCGTGGAGGCGGACCAGGGCTCCGGGGGTTTTGTTTTCTATTTTCTCTGCGGCATGGTGCCGTGGCTAGCCCTGAACGAAACGCTGCAGCGCGCTCCGAACATTGTGGTGGACAACAGTAACTTCGTGAAACGCGTGATCTTCCCGCTGGAGATTCTGCCGGTGAACCTTACGCTGACGGGGCTGGCCACGGAGGGATTCGCTCTGGTGATCTTTCTTGCCGCGCTGGCCCTGCTCGGCCCCGGAATCGGCTGGACAGTGCTCTACTTTCCCGTGGTACTGATCCCGCAACTGCTGCTGACACTGGGCCTGTGCTGGTTTTTGGCGGCGCTGGGAGTGTTTTTGCGAGACACCGGACAGGCCATGCCGTTCCTGATGACCATCTGGTTCTTCGCCACGCCGATCGTATATCACTCAGAGCAGTTGCCACAGCGATGGTTGTGGCTGTTTAAGCTGAACCCGCTCTATCCCATCGTGAATGCCTACCGGGCCATTTTTTTGCAACATACCGCGCCGCACGCCTCTGCGATGCTGCTGTTGTGGGTGCTGGCCGTGGCCGTATTCTGGTTTGGGCACACCTGGTTTTATAAGGTGAAGAAATCGTTTGCGGACCTGATCTGATGCTGGCTGCCATTGAAGCGCACGAACTCGCGAAGAAGTACCGGCTGTACGCGCAGCCCTCGGCGCGGCTGAAAGAGATGCTGAGCCCGCGCCATCGCTCCTATCACGAGGAGTTCTGGGCGCTGGAGGACGTCAGCTTCCAGGTGCCGCGGGGAGCCGCACTGGGTGTGATCGGCCCGAATGGCTCGGGCAAGAGCACGCTGCTCGAAATCGTCGCTGGAACAGTCGAGCCGACGCGCGGCCGCATCGTGACGCGCGGCCGCATCGCCGCGCTGCTCGCGCTCGGCGCGGGTTTCAATCCGGAATTCACGGGGCGCGAGAACGTATTGATGAATGGAGAGATTCTGGGCCTCCCGCGCTCCCACGTGGAGCGCACGCTGCCTCAGATCGAACAGTT
>JBGPJR010000211.1:0-4053 GCA_041485545.1 Terriglobia bacterium | reverse complement strand
GGCGCAGGATGGAGCGCAGGCCGCGCGCGAAGGTCAGCCCCTTCTTCTCGTTCACGGGAATCTGCGTGATGCCGCGCAACTGGTACTCCACGGGGTCTTCAATGGTGACGATCTTGTCTTCATCCGTGCGGATCTCATTCAGGGCGGCGTAGAGCGTGGTGGTCTTGCCGCTGCCGGTGGGCCCGGTCACCAGAACCATCCCGTAGGGCTCCCAGATATAGCGGCGGAATTTTTTCAGCTCCGCCTCCGAAAAGCCCACCACGTCGAGCGTGAGGTTGTGGAACTTTTCGCTCATGGACTCCTTGTCCAGGATGCGGAGCACGGCGTCCTCGCCGTGGATGGCGGGCATGATGGAAACGCGGAAGTCAATGTCGCGGTTTTTGTACTTGACGCGGAAGCGGCCGTCCTGGGGCACGCGCCGCTCGGCGATGTCGAGCTCGCTGACCACCTTGATGCGCGAGATGATGGCGGAATGAAAATCCTTGCTGATGGCCTGCATGGCGCGGTGCAACACGCCGTCGATGCGGTACTTGACGATGACTTCGTTGTCGTGCGTTTCGATATGGATGTCGCTGGCGCGCCGCTCCAGCGCGGTGAAGATCAAGGTGTTCACCAGGCGGATGACGGGGCTGGTTTCGCTGTCGCGCGTGAGACGGTCAATGGAAAGGGTTTCGTCGCCGTTCTCCTCGTCGTGGACGATGTCCAACGTGAAGCCCTCGGTGGCTTCCTCCAGCACGCGCTGCGACTGCTGCGTCTTTTTCAGGTAGTCGCTGATCTCCGAGAGCGTCGCCACGCGCACTAGCAGGCGGCGGTCTAGCAGCAGCGAGACCTCGTCAATCAACATCAGCTGGCTGGGGTCGGCCATGGCGATCTCCAGGCCGCCCTCGCTCATCTGCAGCGGAACAAAGTTGTAGCGGAACATCCAATCCACGGGGATGGACCGGAACAGGTCGGGATCAATCTTGTGGTCATGCAGACGGATAAACTCGCAGCGGTAGCGCGCCGCCAGTTCCCGGGCACGCTGCTCCTCGGCAGCCGGATCCTGGACCGCAGGGCCGGGATTGGCCTTGGACGTCATTGTCTTTCCATTGCTCGGCATGCAGAACTACCTTCCACCGGGGGACGCGTCTTGTCGGGGCCGCCCGCCGCTCCTCACGGCCGGCCGCCGCGGTACCCTCAAACACGGCCTGCCAAAGAAAATATCGGCAGATACAGCGCTATTAATACAAAGGCTACCACCAAGCCCATGAAAATAAGGATAGCAGGTTCAATGAGAGATAACATGGCCGCCAAGTAGGTGTTGACGTCCTCCTCAAAGAAATCCGCTACGCCGGCCAGCATGGGATGCAAAGCGCCGCTGGATTCCCCTACCTGGACCATTTCGATGGCCAGTCCGGGGAAGAACCCGGATTGCGACAGGCCCTCCCAAAGAGCTTTGCCTTCGCGAACCTGCTGCGTGGCCACGGCGAGAGCATGCTGCAGCAGCGGGGAAGTAACCGATTGCTGCGCCGTCTCCAGAGCCTGCACCAGGGGGATGCCTCCGGCAATCAACGTCCCTAGAATCCGCGAAAACTGTGCCACCTGGAACTTGATCCAGATGTTGCCGACCACGGGTAACTTCGATTTCAGCCGGTCCAGCGCCTGCCCGCCCGCCTCCGTCTGGCTCCACAGCCAGGTGCTCACCCCGCCGCCTGCCAGGAGCGCGACAAAAACAATCCAGTAGCGCTGGAAGCCCTCCGTAACAGAGATCAGAGCCAGCGTCATCGGCGGCAGGTCCTGCGACATGGTGCGGTAGAGCTCGGCAAAGTTGGGGATCACGTAGGTGACCAGGAACGTGAGCATGATCACCACCATGCACACCAGCAGCGCCGGGTAGACCAGCGAGGCCAGCAGCTTTTTTCGCACGGCCAGAGCCGTGCGCTGATAGCTGATGTAGCGTTGCAGCACTTCTTCCAGATTGCCGCTTTTTTCCCCAGCCAGCAGGGAGGTCGTATAGATCTCCGGGAACACCTGCTGCTCGCGGAACGCCTCGGAAAGCAGCGCGCCGCCCTTGACGCTTTCGCGGATCTCCTGGAGCAAGGCGCGTAGCGAGGGCTGCGCAATATGCCCGGAAAGCAGCTCCAAGCTTTTCAAGATGGGCAGCCCGGCCCGGATCAGGGTGACGAACTGCTGGTTGAAGACGAGGAACTCCGACAGCTTGATCTTCTTGCGTTGGGCGCCGCGTGTGGTAAGGCCCGCGAGGCCTGCGCGGGGACGAATGGAATAGATGTAATAACCCTGCTGGGAGTAGCGGTCCCGCAGCTCCGTCTCCGAGCCGGCCATCTCCACTCGCTTGAGCACCTGGCCCCGATCATCGGCTATGCGACAAACAAATTCCGGCATACGTTGCTCTACTGGCTCGCGCCGCTGTCATTCCGAGCTTGCGTTCCGGGCACCGATTCACTCCCGAACCACTTCCGCCCCGGCCGGTGGCTGGAACTGAAACAAACTCGCCGCCAGGGCCGGGTTGGCCCGCTCTTGCTCAAACCGGAAGTCCGTCTCGATCCCGCCGATTTCCCGCACCACGATCCGGCGGATCTCGTACTGCGGTCCAATCTCAAACAGCATCCACTCGATGCGCTCGCCCATCTTCTTCGGAAACGTCCGAAAGACGGTGTCGCCTGGCTGCAACGGCTTCAGGTCCGGGGAAGTCTCATAGCGCCCGAACTGCTCGTCAAAATCCAGCCGTCCCAGGAGGAACGCCAGCGGCGCGCGCAGGTCGTCCGTTTCTTTGATCGCAGACTCCATCACCCGGTTCTCCCCCGGAAGGAACAGGATGGCTCGCTTGCCGTCGGTCAAAAACAGCTTCGGCTCCGGACTCTCATACTCCCAGCGCATCCGTCCCGGCTTGCTCAAATACAGCACACCCCGCTCCTGGCGGGCGGCCTGGCTGCCCTGGCGAAGGATCTGCTGGAACCGCGCCTGCATGCTCTTCATGCGGTTATATCGGCTCTCGACGCCGCGCAGCAGATCAGAAAGTTCCGTTGGGGGGGAGGCCCAAGTTGCCACCGGAAAGGTTCCTGCCAGGCTCCCGAGGCCCCACAACAACCATCCCAGCAGGCCGAGTTTGTGTGTCAGCCGCCTGCAACTCATTGGCCTGGACCAGAATAGCATATTTCCCCCTTGTGCAGTGAGTGAGATGCCCCTCGGGGCAGTAACGTTGCTGGTCCCTATTCCCGCCGCGCCCCTGGCCTGCATAAACCCGTAAGCGTCGCTTTCGTCGCGGGACTTAACGGCGTGAATAGACAGGCGTTGCGCACGCCGCGGCGAATTGCTAAGATAGCCCCTGCTCGCGGCTCTTCCACCCCCGGAAAGACTCCCGCAGGCCGGACACCATGGCTCGCAAAGCGACAGCCCGCGCGGCGCAACAGAAGACCATTCCCAATAAACTCTATTTCCCCATCCGGGAGGCCGCTGAGATCGCTGGCGTGGAGCCCTATGTGCTGCGCTTCTGGGAAAAAGAGTTTCCCATGCTGTCTCCAGTCAAGGAGAAATCCGGGCACCGGCGCTACCGCCGCAAAGACATCGAGCTGGTGCTGGAGATCAAACGCCTGCTCTACGACCAGGGCTTCACCATCCCTGGCGCGCGCACCCGGCTGCAAAAGGCTAGCTCCGCTGCGCTGCCTCTGTTCGCAGGAACCGACGGCGGCAAGTCCGCTCGTACGCCCGGCGCACCCTCTCCCGCCACTGTGCTGCGCCAGATTCGCCGTAGCCTGAACGAACTCCTGACCCTGCTAAACCAATCGTGACTGCGGGTCCGTTGGGCCGTAGTATACTCGCTGAGTCGGGACGTAGCGCAGCCTGGTAGCGCGCTTGCTTGGGGTGCAAGAGGTCCCGGGTTCAAATCCCGGCGTCCCGACCATTCGGACCGAGGTCCCTCGGCTGCGCTCGGGATTTCGGCAGCAGGCTCCCAGTCGTCCCGGTGTGGCGGGTCTCCTTCACGCCTGCTGTACGCCTCAAGTTCGATTCCGACCCGCGCCTCCAGTTTCCCTCCAGACCTTGTTTGACTTCCGG
>JBGPJR010000210.1:0-4087 GCA_041485545.1 Terriglobia bacterium | reverse complement strand
AGTCGGCGGCTCAGATTGTCGAGCAAGTGCGGCAGTTACGGGGCAGCGACCGCGTCATGATCCTGGCGCCGCTGGTGCGCGGGCGCAAAGGCGAGTTCAAGAAGGAACTGGCCAAGCTGGAACGCGCCGGCTTTGTGCGGGCGCGAGTGGATGGCAAGCTCTACAGCCTGGATGAGCCCATCTCGCTGGACAAGCGCAAGAACCATACCATCGAAGTGGTGGTGGACCGGCTGCTGATCAAGCCGGGCTTCGAGCGGCGGCTGGAAAACTCGGTGGCCACGGCGATGAAGCTTGCGAACGGCTTGGTGGTGGTGGCGCCGGTGGGAGGAGAAGAACGGCTCTACTCCGAGTCGCTGGCCTGCACCGAGTGCGGAACCAGCCTGCCGGCCCTGGAGCCGCGCTCGTTTTCCTTCAACAGCAGATATGGGGCCTGCGAAGCTTGCCAGGGCCTGGGCAGCAAGTGGGACTTTGATCCGGCCAAGCTGGTGGCCGATTGGAGCAAACCGCTGCTGGAGGGCGCGCTCAGCCCCGCGCTGGGTGCGCTCTACCCCAAGCGCGCCCTGGCGGACTGGGCCGCCGATTCGCAAGTGGATCTGCGCACGCCGTTCGGCGAACTGCCGCGGCGCATTCAGAAGCTCCTGCTCTACGGAAAACAGGTGAACGGCCGGGCGGCGGAACACGGTTTTGCGGGACTGATCCCGCTGCTGCAGCGCAACTACGACGGCAGCGGCTCGGAAGGCTATCGCGAGTGGCTTACGCAGTATATGTCTCCGGTGCCCTGCTCGGCGTGCGGCGGCAAGCGCCTACGGCCAGAGAGTCTCGCCGTACAGGTGGGCGGGCGCTCCATCGCGGACGTCACCACCGAGCCCGTCAGCCGCAGCCTTGGCTTCCTAGAGCAGCTGCGCCTGACCGGGCGCGAAGGGAAGATTGCAGGCCGTGTGGTGGAGGAGATTCGCGACCGCCTGCAATTCTTGATCGCTGTCGGGCTGGGGTACTTGAGTCTGAACCGCGCCGCCCCTACGCTCTCCGGAGGCGAGGCGCAGCGCATTCGGCTGGCGGCGCAGATTGGGTCGCGCCTGCGCGGCGTGCTGTACGTGCTGGACGAGCCCTCCATCGGCTTGCACCAGCGCGACAACACCCGGCTGCTCGAAACGCTGGAGGCTCTTCGCGATCTGGGCAACACCGTTCTGGTGGTGGAGCACGACGAGGAGACCATCCGGCGCGCGGACTACGTGGTGGATCTGGGACCCGGCGCCGGGCGGCACGGCGGCCATGTGGTCGCCTGCGGAACGCCGCAGGACATTATCGCCGCGGCGGATTCTCTCACGGGACAATATCTGTCCGGCGCTCGCAGCATCCCGGTTCCGGTCCGCCGCCGAGCGCAGAACGGCGCGTTCCTGACCATTCATGAGGCGCGCGCCAACAATTTGCAGGAGATCACGGTGGCGTTTCCCCTGGGGCTGCTGGTGGCTATCACGGGAGTGTCCGGGTCGGGAAAATCCACGCTGGTGAATGACATCCTGTACCGCGCGCTGGCGCGGAAGCTCTACGGCGCCAAGGAGGAGCCCGGCGCTCACGGGCGCATCGAAGGGGCCGAGCAGATCGACAAGGTCATCTCCATTGATCAGTCTCCCATCGGACGCACGCCGCGCTCCAATCCGGCTACCTACACCGGCGTCTTCACGCCTTTGCGGGAGCTGTTTTCGATGCTCCCGGAATCGCGCGAGCGCGGCTACAATCCGGGGCGTTTCAGCTTCAACGTCAAGGGCGGCCGCTGCGAGGCCTGCCAGGGCGACGGCGAGCGGCGCATTGAAATGAACTTCCTCCCGGATGTCTACGTGACCTGCGACATCTGCCGCGGGCGCCGCTACAACTCCGAAACGCTGGCGGTGCACTATAAGGGCCAGTCCATCGCCGACCTGCTGGAGAGCACGGCGCAGGATGCCCTGGCGCTGCTCGAAAACATTCCCGCGATTGCGCAAAAGCTGCGGACCGTGGTGGAGGTGGGCTTGGGATATCTGCATCTGGGCCAGTCTTCGACTACGCTCTCGGGCGGCGAGGCGCAGCGCATCAAGCTGGCCCGCGAGCTGAGCCGCCGCCAGACCGGCCGTACGCTGTACATTCTGGACGAGCCCACCACCGGCCTGCACCTCGACGATGTGCGCAAGCTTCTGGAGGTCCTGCATCGCTTGACAGACCTGGGAAACACCGTCATCATCATCGAGCACCACCTGGACGTCATCAAGACAGCGGATTGGATCGTTGACCTGGGACCGGAGGGCGGCGAGGCGGGAGGCAAGGTGGTTGCCGCAGGCACACCGGAACAGGTGGCTTGCAGTTCGCGGTCGCATACCGGCCGGGCACTCGCAGCCGTGCTCGCCAAAGGGCACGAAGCCCCGGAGCGACTGCCCGCGGTAACATCCTCAAGACCCGCTGAGTCTTCCGTCCCGTCCGCCGAACTGCCACGCGACAACAAGCAACCGCCCGCCTCCCTTTGATTGATGGATCGCGCATGAATGAACTGTCCCCGCCCGCTGCGCCCCAGCCCCAGGAGCAAAGTTCTCCTCCCGAGGCACAGCTCCCGCCGGAGCCGGCGGAGGATTCTCCGGCCGCTCCGAATGCCCCTGTCTTGTTGGACCCGCCGTGGTCGCTGCGGGACCTGATCCTCTTTGTTCTGTTTGCAGGGGTGACCACGCTGGTGCTGCTGATGGCCGCGGCTGTGGGCTTTTCGCTGCTGCGCGGCGTTTTCGGATGGACCCGGCCTCCGCAACAAGCTCTGGGGCAGATTCCAGTCCTGTTGTCTATTCAGATGGTCATGGAGGGCCTCTGCGTCCTCTTCATTTACTTCATCGTGACGGAGAAATATGGCCGCCACTTTTGGGAAGCCATCCACTGGGTTCGTCGCAAGGACCAGGAATGGTCCGCGATCATGGCGGGAATGGGCCTGGCCATCGCCCTGCAGCTCTTCAGCAACTTGTTTCCACCAGACAAACGCCTGCCCATCGAAGACTGGTTTTCCAGCCCAGCGTCTGCGTATGTGGTGGCCTTCGTCGGTATTTCTGTAGCTCCGTTCATCGAGGAATTGGTCTTTCGCGGGTTCTTTTATCCCGTCTTCGAGCGTCGCTGGGGACTGCCGAAAGCCGTTTTGTTGACCAGCGCGTTGTTCGCGATCATACACGGTTCGCAACTGGCGTGGAGCTGGCAAGAGGTGAGCGCCATCTTTGTGGTGGGGTTGGCTCTTTCCTACGCACGCGGCAAGACCGGATCGCTGGTGCCGCCCTTCCTGATGCACCTGGCCTACAACACCACGCTGTTTGCGACGCTGTACATTGCCACCGACCGGTTCCGAACCCTGCCCGGATAAAGAGCAATGGATGAGCCTGCGGGAGAGCCCTTTGGAAGATTCCACGAACAACGTAAAGACCTTGGAGTGGACCCCGGACGGGGTCTTGCTGATTGATCAGCGCCTGCTGCCGCTCCGGGAAGAGTATCGTCTGTGCCGGACCTACGAAGAGGTGGCCGATGCCATCCGCACCATGGTGGTGCGGGGGGCTCCGGCCATCGGGGTGACGGCGGCCATGGGGATCGCTCTGGGAGTGGAGCGCTCGCGCGCTGCTTCGCTGGACGAGCTTCGCTCGGAGCTTGCGATAATCTGCGACACCCTCGCCCAGACACGGCCCACCGCCGTGAACCTGTTCTGGGCCATCGGCCGCATGCGGCATCGCTTCGAGCAGCTCGTTCAAGACGGGGCCGATCTGGAAACAATTCGTTTGCAGCTCCGGCAAGAGGCCCTGAACATTCAGGAAGAAGACGTCGCTGCCTGCCGGGCGATGGGAGACTACGGTGCCTCGCTGCTTCCCGCAGGCAAGACCGTTATGACCGTATGCAATGCCGGCGCCCTGGCCACGGCCGGCTACGGCACGGCGCTGGGCGTGATTCGCTCCGCCATCCGGGCCGGCAAACAGATCGACGTGCTGGCGCTGGAGACCCGCCCCTTCCTGCAAGGTGCCCGGCTGACTGCCTGGGAGCTGCACAAGGATGGCATCCCCACGACGCTCATAACAGACAATATGGCGGGGCACTTTCT
>JBGPJR010000209.1:0-4102 GCA_041485545.1 Terriglobia bacterium | reverse complement strand
GGACCAGCGTCAAGATCGGGAACGAGGATGCGCCTTTGTATTACGTGGGTCCCGGCCAGATCAACGCCCAGGTGCCCTTTGGAGTGCAGCCGGGCCAAAGCGTCAGCGTGGTGGTGAACGCTGGCGGGCGGATGACCGCCCCACAGACTTACGTGATTGCCCCGGTGCAACCGGCCATCTTCACTGCTGGCGACGCCGGCGTGGTGCTGAACTCGAATGGGCTGATCACAGCCTCCAACCCGGCGCATATCGGCGACGTGCTGGTCATCTATGCCGACGGTCTGGGAGCCACCGACCCGGCCGTGAACACGGGCGACCCCTCGCCCGCTGCGGAGGCCACGCACCCGGTGACCGTCACGGTTGGCGGCGTCGAGGTGCCGGTGCAATATCAGGGACTCACGCCCACCCTGGTAGGCCTGAACCAGATCAACATCGTGCTGACGGGCAGCGTCCCCACCGGCGATAATATCCCCCTGGTGGTGACCCAGAATGGCGTCCCCTCCAACACCGTTTTCTTGTCCATTCATTAGACCGTTCTCCGAGGTAGTGCGCTAATTCTACGCACAATCAGAGCACTACCGTTCTCCGAACCGTCGCTTGTCTTTTCCCCGGAACCGAAATACGATGGTGGGCCGTTGCTGGCAGCAGCCGTAAGTCTGCCGGGACGCGCCTCGCATCTTCCGCCACTATGATTGCGCATCTCCAAGGCACGCTGCTCTCCAAGCAGACCAACAAAGTTGTGGTGGAAGCGGCGGGCGTGGGTTACGAGGTGTCCATTCCCGTCTCGACGTTTTTCGAGCTGGGCGCGGTGGGCAGCCCGGTGAGCCTGCACATCTACACGCATGTTCGCGAAGACACGCTGGCGCTCTACGGCTTCCGCACAGAGCGCGAAAAAACGCTGTTCGAAAAATTCCTAAGCGTCTCCGGAGTCGGTCCCCGGATGGCCATTGCCATCCTCTCAGGCCTGGAGCCGCAGGACCTGATTCCGGCGCTGCGCAGCGGGAACGTCACGCTGCTGACGCACATCCCCGGCGTGGGCCGCAAGACGGCGGAGCGGTTGGTGCTGGAGCTGCGGGAGAAACTGGACGATCTGGCGCAGCCCGGCGCGCTGCCCGTCGCCAAGCCGCCGGCTGCGGGCGAGTTGACCGGCGTGGACGCCGACGTGCTCTCCGCGCTGGTGAACCTCGGTTACGCGCGCCTCGCCGCAGAAGCGGCCATTCGCGAGGTCCGCAAAGACAATCCCGGCGCCGATCTGGAGCACCTGCTGCGCGCCTCACTGCGGCTGCTCGCCCGCAAGTTCTTCTCCGGCCCCGAGCGCCGCGCATAGGAATCAGTTCGACGGAGGTCTAGCCGTGTCCGACAGCCGCTTGGAGATGCTGACTGGGATTCTGAAGCGAGATCCCAACAATCTCCTGGCCCGCTATGGGCTGGCCATGGAGTACGCCCAGCAGGGCAACACGGACGGCGCGCTGGAGCAGTTTCGCGCGCTGATGGTCTCCCACCCCGATTATGTCGCGGCGTACTACCAGGCTGGCCGTGCGCTCCAGAAAGCGGGGGACCTGGATCGGGCGCGCGAGGTCTTTCAACACGGGATTGCAGCCTGCAACCGCGTGGGCGACTTGCACGCCAGAAGTGAACTGGAGGCCGCCCTGGGAGAGATCGGCACGTAGCCCCCGCACGTCGCGCCGATCTCATTGACGCGGCTCATCGAAGAATTTTAGAATGGCCGTCTCTGCCTGATCCTAGCGGCTTCGCAGTGGATTGCCTCGGATCGAAGAGCGCTGCCGAGAGGACGCGGGAAACACCAAAGCATTTCTTGGAGGATTCAGATGATCAGCAAGAGGAAGCGCCTCTGTTCCGTTCTATTGTTCGCTGCCGCATTGGCGGGCGCAGGTTGCCAGCAAACCGCGGTGCAGCAGCAGCCGGCACCGCCGGCAGCGCCGAGCCATGAAGAGATGGTGGCGCGGGGGAAATATCTGGTGACCATTGCGCTCTGCAATGACTGCCACACACCCTTCAAGATGGGGCCGAACGGGCCGGAGCCCGATATGGCGCGGATGCTTTCGGGACACCCGGAAGGCATGAAGCTGCCCGCCCCTCCTAAGTTGTCGATGGACGGCTGGGGTATGGCCGGCGCGGTGACTAACACCGCGTGGGCCGGGCCCTGGGGAATCAGCTACACGGCGAATCTGACCCCCGACCAGAACACCGGGCTCGGGATCTGGGACGAGGCGATGTTCATCAAGGCGCTCCGCACGGGCCGCCACATGGGAGACGGCCGCCCCATCCAGCCGCCCATGCCGTGGCCCTGGTTCAGCCAGATGACCGATGAGGACTTGAAGGCGGTCTTCGCCTATCTGAAGTCTATTCCCCCGGTGGTCAATCACGTCCCTGAATACCAGGAGCCGCCCGCCGCGAAGCCGTAGCGGCTGTCGCCTCATCGCGGGTGCCAGTATGGCGACCTTGGAAGCATCGGCGCGAAGCTTCGTTCCCGCCGCTCCGGCGGTGGTGTACGACATCCTCGCCGACTATCAGCGCGGCCACCCTGCGATTCTCCCCAAGCGCTACTTTCTCTCTCTTGATGTGGAGGAAGGCGGACGTGGCGCGGGCACCCGCATTTGTGTTCGGATGCGCCTGCTCGGAAGAACGCACACCTTCCGCGCCGAGATCAGCGAGCCGCAGCCCGGCCACATCCTGGTCGAGCGGATTCTGACGACCGGAGCCGTAACCACGTTCACCGTGGAGCCGGACGTTGTGGGCAAGGGCTCCCAGGTTACGATTCATACGATCCTGAGCGCCGGTGGCCTTGCCGGCCTGTTGCAGAGCTGGATCGCGCCGCCGCTGCTCCGCCGCGTCTACCGCGAGGAGCTCGCCAATCTGGCCGCCTACGCGCAATCGCAGACGTTCAAAAGCAACGGCTGAGCGGCGGACGCCGCCACGCCCAAGTAATCTTCGGCCCGGCCGCGCTACAATGGGTGGGACATGTCGTCCAAAGAGACCGAACGGATCATCTCCCCCAGCCCGCTGCCGGGCGAGCAGTCATTTGAATACAGCCTGCGGCCCAAGCGCCTCTCCGAATACATTGGCCAGCAGAAGGTCAAGGACAACCTGGCCATCGCCATCGAGGCGGCCCGCGCGCGCGGCGAGGCGCTGGACCACATCCTGCTCTCCGGCCCGCCGGGCCTCGGCAAGACTACGCTCGCCACCATCATCGCGAACGAACTGAGCGTTCCGTTCCAGGGCACCTCCGGCCCGGTGATCGACGACAAAAAGGACCTCGCCGCCATCCTCAGCAACGTCGAGAAATTTCAGGTGCTGTTCATTGACGAGATTCACCGCCTGAACACGCAGCTCGAAGAATTGCTCTACCCCGCCATGGAGGAGTTCCACATTGACTACATCGTGGGCCAAGGCCCGGCGGCGCGAACCATCAAGCTGCAGTTGCTTCCCTTCACGTTGATCGGCGCCACCACGCGGGCCGGTCTGTTGAGCGGGCCCATGCGGAGCCGCTTCGGCATCGTGCATCGGCTGGATTTTTACACGCCGCAGGAAATTCAGATCATTGTGCGGCGCTCCGCGGAGATTTTGAATGTCGCGGTGGACGATGCAGGAGCCGTGGAGATCGCCAGCCGCAGCCGCGGCACGCCGCGCATCGCCAACCGTTTGCTGCGCCGCGTCCGCGACTTCGCGCAGGTTAAGGCTGACGGGAAGATCACCGCGCCCGTTGCGCGTGCCGCGCTCGACATGCTGGAAGTGGACCCCAACGGCTTTGACGAGATGGACCGCAAGCTGCTGCTCACTATCATAGAAAAATACGGCGGCGGCCCGGTGGGCGTAAACACGCTGGCCGCCTCGTTGAGCGAAGAAGTGGACACCATCGAGGAAGTCTACGAGCCGTTCCTCATCCAGGTGGGTTTTTTGCAACTCACCCCGCGGGGGCGGCAGGCCACGCCGCTGGCTTACCAGCACTTCGGCATTGACCCCAACCAGCCCCAGCGCGCTTTGTTCTAGATTCTGGAGGCAGTGTGGCAACCAGGTGGCTCGCCCTAGTTATTCTTGCAGTCGCGGGTTCAGCGCCATCGCAGTATGCTGTTGTCGAGTT
>JBGPJR010000208.1:0-4173 GCA_041485545.1 Terriglobia bacterium | reverse complement strand
ATGCTCCGGCAGGTCCGGAACGCTGCGGAGCAGATTGCGGGCCTCCTGCGCGGTCGCCGTGTGCGGGAGCGCAACGTAATCGGTCGTCATCAGGCCGCCGGCGCTGTGCGTGGAAAACTCCATCAACTCGCCGAGCTCGGCCGCTTCCTCGCGGTTCATGTCCTGCAACAGTTCGGAGGTGGTTTCCTCCGGAAGCTGGGCCAGCACGTCGGCGGCGGCATCGGGAGGCATCTCTTCCACAATGTCGGCGGCGCGCTGGATTCCGAGAGACTCCAGCAGTGGCGCCCGCAGCCTCGGCAGAATCTCCGAGAGCGCGTCAGCGGCGGTGACATCATCCAGCGCCGCAAACAGCGTCTGGCGCTCCTTGGGCGACAACTCCTCGACGATATCGGCCAGGTCCGCCGGATGGAGGCGCGAGAGAGCTCGGTGCGAAATGTGCAGTTTCACGTGGCGGCGCGGGTCGGACTCAATGAGGTCCACAAATTCCCACGGGATGATGTTTTCTTTGACGCGGCTCTCCATCTGCCGGAGCAACGGGCGCGGCACCGCTCCGTGCAGCAGACGGCGCAAGGCGCCCCGCACGCCGATATCCACGGCCGAGAGCAGCAGGTCCGCCCCCCGCGCACCGACGCGGGTCTCCAGCAGGAGATCGTTGACCCGAACTACCTTGCGGCCATTTACATCAATGATCTGCTGGTCCAGCAGGTCCTTGCGAAGATGCAGAAGCGATTCATCGGGAGGCGGCGCGGGAAGCCGATCAAAGGCAATACGCAAGGAGATGCACCCGGGCTTCAGCTCCGCGACTTCCTCCCACGCGACGGAGCGGGGATATTCAGCGTTGCCATTCTTCAGGAGCAACACCGCGACGCGCGGCGGCTGCACGGTCGGAAGCACCGCCACTTCCGCGACCGTCCCGACCTTCCGCCCAGAGGGGTCGTAGACGGCGCTTCCCAACAGTTCTGAAAGATACAGCATGGAGTCTCCTCTACCCGCCGCCGCTGCTCGCCGGCCGCAGCTTGCCAATTGCCCTTCGCAGAGAAAAAAAATCCCGTGGTCCCAGACCACGGGAGGCTTCCAGGTCCCGTCGCTTCTTCCGGCGGGAACAGGGTTTCTGCCGAGCATTCCGAAGAATGTCCTGGCGGAAGAGCCGCAACGCATTCTCGTGGCGTATTCCGGCTCTATCTCGCGTGCTGCAGTGAGGGCTCACCAGCCAGGCAACCCGGCGAATGAAGCTCACGCTACATCGTTAGCCTCCTCAGCCTTAATACGGTGTTTCCCGGCGCATTGTCAAGCAGTTTCCTCCAATTGGCGCATCCAGAAACTTCCATGGGGAAAAAACGACCGGCTCCCGGCTGGGAGCCGGGCAGCCGGTCGCAATTCTGGAAGGCTTGGGGTCGCTTCCCGCACACAAAGAGGGCAGGCATCGCTGCCTGCCCTGGAAAGGATCGGGACTGGGAGGCTCTCGCTTGTTCGCTACGTGAGCACTACTTACCCGCCACCGGCGCTGGCGCCGCCCATGGCCTTCCGCAGATCATCGTACGTGGAGATTACCGCGCCCGCAGGCTTCAGGTTGTTCTCCTCGGAAAACTGCTTATGGACGTAGATGATCTTCCCGTCGAACACGGTCACCAGCGGCCGGATGGTCGGGACCTGCTCGTCGGGGACGGTCATGAAGTCCTTGTCTAGGACCAGAATGTCGGCGATCTTCCCCTTCTCCAGGGAGCCCAGTTTGTTGGGTTTCAGAACGTATTCCGCTCCCCCCATCGTGGCCATCTTCAAAGCAGTGGCCCTGTCGATCTTCTCCTGCGGCCCCCACACCTTGCCGTCCTGATCCTTGCGGGTGAGAAACGCGTACAAGCCCGCCCAGATGTGCGGGGCTCCCTCGCCTTCATAGGAGATATGGACTCCGTTGTTGACCATCGTCTTCAACGGAGACGGGAACGTGTTGGCCACCTTGTCACCCATGTTTGCCGCCACTTCGGCGGCGTTGTTCACGGAACCGGGATTGCAACTGAACCGGACGCCTAGCTTGCCTGCCAGCGGCAGATCCGCCGGATTCACCAAAGAGCAATGGTCCGACGCCCAGTCCTTCGTGGACGCGGGTCCATACTGCGCCTGCGCCTCGCCGACCATCTTAAGGAACTGCGCGTTGGAGCGGTCTCCCGACATATGCGTGTTGGCAAATCGGATTCCGTATTGCGCGCTGGCCATGATCCAATCATGGTAGTAGTTCTTCGTAATGGGTGCGGCGTGCCCCGCAGCCCCGCGAAATTCGCTGTCTTGGTAGCACTGCCCCATCGGGTAGAGGTAATCAATCGACCCTTTCCCCTCCTTGGGGTTGTTCGAGCACATCCGGGCATTCGAGCCATCGACCGAGGACGGCGCAACGGAGGTAATCCAAATCTTGTCGGTGCCGCTGCCGATCCTTGGCTTGAGGTTCTTGAGTTCGGTCAGATCCCGGATCACGCCAAACTCATCCTCCAGGCCGTACGCCACCCGCTCGAGGAGCTGTCCACGCGACTCCAGCAGTTTCAGGCTTTCCACCCGGTAAATCGGGTATCTCCCGGAGACCAGCGTCAAGCCGATGGCCGCCTCCGCTTCCTGGAGCCGCCGGAAGCCTGGAGCTTGCGCTTCGGCGGTGGGATGCGGCATGTACACCATCATGATCGGCCGCGTGGCGATGGACTCGATATGGCCGTCCGGACGCCCCGAAGAGTCCACCCAGTACCGCCCGTTCTCCTTGATAAAATCCCCGTAGTTCTTCATCAGGATGTCCATCGCCACGCCGTTGATCAGCAGCCCGTTGTACTCCGGGATGCCCTCCGACATGATGATGGGATTGTTCGGCACCGCTTTGTCCAGCTCCCAGCGATTCAGCTCGTCAAAGAGGATCTTGCCGTGCAGGATCGTGGTAGGGTTCGACTCGCCCCCGAAGCCCACGGTATTGTTAAAGTGGATCCACTCGCCGGGCGGGATCTTGTACTTTTGGACGATCCCAGAGAGCTGATTGAGCACATCTTCCTTGGTCTTCACCGCGCCCCAGTCCACTCGGTAAGTCGTCCGGTCCCGCTCATTCGGAATCGTCCCTTCGACGCTGTAATGCCGATGGGTGTCCATCAAGCCGGGAATCACGGTTCTTCCCTTCACGTCAATCACCTGCGTATTGGGGCCTGCCAGCTTCATCACATCCGCATCGCTGCCCACCGCAGCGATCAGGTTCCCCTTGACCGCCACAGCCTGCGCGGTAGAAAAACTCGGGTCCACCGTCATGACCTTGCCGTTACGCAGGATCAGGTCGGCCGGCCCCTGCTGCGCATAAGACAGAGTCGCAAAGACAAATAAACAAACTCCCCAAGCCAGGGAATTTGCAACACTTCCTGCTAAACGCTTTCGCGCCATCGCTCGCCTCCCAGATTAAGAAAATCCGCAAACAACTCGCCCCAGCCTGAGTTGCTATCCACCCCGTTTGCAATGCCATTCTATGCTGCCGAGACGGGCGGGTCAATCACAATTCCGGCAGATTTTCGCGGCCGTCATGGGCTCAGGGACGGATGAACCCCACACACAAAAATAGGGCAGGCATTTCTGCCTGCCCTCAAAAGGATCCGAACTTGGGAGGCTCTCGTTTGTTGCTACTCGAGAACTAGTTTACCCGCCACCGGCGCCTCCGCCGCTGGCCGCACGCCGCAGATCATCGTACGTGGAGATCACGGCGCCCGCTGGCTTCAGGTTGTTTTCCTCGGAAAACTGCTTATTGACGTAGACGATCTTCCCGTCGAACACGGTCACCAGCGGCCGGATGTTCGGGACGTCGTCATCGGCGATCGTCATGAAGTCCCTGTCCAGCACCAGAATGTCGGCGATCTTCCCCTTCTCCAGGGAGCCGAGCTTCTCGGGTTTCAGAACGTATTCCGCTCCCCCCATGGTGGCCATCTTCAGGGCCGTGCGGCGGTCAATCTTTTCCTGCGGCCCCCAGACCTTGCCATCCTGATCCTTCCGGGTGAGAAAGGTGTACAAGCCCGCCCAGACGTGCGGCGCGCCCTCGCCTTCATAGGAGATGTGGATGCCGTTGTCGACCATGGTCTTCAACGGAGCCGGGAATGTGTTGGCCACCTTGTCGCCCATGTTGTGCGCCACTTCGGCAGCGCCGTTAATGGAGTTGGGATAGCAACT
>JBGPJR010000207.1:0-4206 GCA_041485545.1 Terriglobia bacterium | reverse complement strand
GGCACCACCTTTGCGGGCATGGCCACGAGCGTGCGCCTGCGCGAGCTGATGCTTCCCGTGCTGCTGTTTCCCATCGAGATACCGCTGCTGCTGTTCCTGATCGAGGCCACCACCTCGGTTCTGCAGGGCGGGGAAGGAGCCGTCAGCGTGTCCCTGTGGCTGCGCATGGCCTTTGGGTTCGATGTGATCTTCACAACCCTGTCACTGTTTCTCTTCGAATACCTTCTGGAGGACTAGCGGGCGGGAATTGCACTTTTCTGTTGGATCGAGTAGTCCCACCTCCGTTTAATCTGTTGCCATGTCTTGCCATACGAAAAACTAACGGCCTGATCCAGAGTGTTAGTCGCTGCTTCTAATCACGTATTCCTGACAAAAGGTGCAGGACGTATCATTGCAAACGCTGGGGTAATCTATGCCCAACTTTATGTGAAAACGCTTGTTGTAAACGGGGCCTGGGCTAGTAAGAGAGATGACCACGTCCGAGACTCCGTCCGGCAATGGCCTCTTTTTAATTGGTCCATGCACACGCTCCAATGCACGTGGCGTTCTCTCGTATTTGCCGGTAAATAGCAAGACTAGGTGATTTGTTGATCCGACCGCGAAATGCACAGGCTGATCCTCCAACCAGCAAGCCTTTTCGACAGTGTCTAGCAGAGTGGGATCACCCGCAGTGGAAAAGAAATATAGTTTGGCAGTTATGTTGCCGACGTAAGCCACTTTGCCAGATGCTGGTACGTCATTTGTAATTGCAAGAATGAGTGCGCTGCTTCCAGAGTTTTCCTGGACAAGTAAGTGATAGTCATTGGAAACAAGCTCCACGAGCAGAAATTCAAATTTGCCACATTGCAGGTTGGGTGGTGGAGATGCAATTGCCAATTGCATTAGCTCACTTTTGTGCGCCGCCCTCCGTTCCGAGCGCCTTTTGATCCGGTACTTCCTACTTTCATAAAGAAACATTGTTCGTCCAGCATTTAGCAGAATGAAACCCCCGACTATCCATGCGTACGGAACCAGTACAGCTTCTAGATTCTCCCTGACTGCGTCGTTTCCAGACAGTAGGCCGAGATGCACCTGATACCAGAGCGTTCCGCTCGCAATAAGGATTCCGCAGAAAACTTGGCCCATCCAAAAGTCCTTGAAGTCCACAAAGAACTGTCTTGCGGCATCTTTAATCGACATGCCGCAAGGCTACCCCTGGCTGCTATGGGCGTCCAGTGCATAATCACGGAATTTTTCGGTCGCGGGGGGCTTGCAGAGGGTGTAAACTGCCTATTTAGAGGAACTGAGGGAGCGGCAGGCAGGTTTGCCGTCCCGGGGCACGGAATCGAGGCTGTCAGCTATGCGCTCGCGCAAGAAGAATTGGCAGTTTGCCGCCGGAATCGCCATCATCCTGACGACTGTGGTGTGGCTCTCCTACAGCGGCATCCAGGAAAGCAAGACGTACTACGTTACGATTTCCGAGTTGCTGGCGAGCCCGACCTCGCAGCAGCACCGGCTCCGCGTGGCCGGCAACGTAGTTCCGGGCTCCATCGAGCGCGCGGACGGGCGCGTCCGGTTCCAGATTCAGGAAGAGGCGAAGCTGCTGCCCGTGGTCTACGTGGGCACCGAGCCGCTGCCGGATACTCTGTTCAATGACGGCGCGCAGGCGATTGCGGATGGGCGCTACCAGACCGACGGCGTCTTCCATGCCGAGGCCATCCAGGCGAAGTGCCCGTCCAAATACGAAAGCGCGACTGCGGCCAAGCCGGCATCGGCCGCCGCCTCAGCCCCTCCGAAATCCTACTAATGTCCTGCGAATGCTAGAATAGGCCTTACACACTTTCATGGAAAGCATCGGCAGTTTTGCTTTGTGTGCGGCGCTGGTTCTGGTGGTGTATGCCGTGGCGGCCTCCCTTGTGAGCGCGCGCACCGGCAAGGAGCGCCTGCAGTACAGCGCCTACCGCGCCGTGGCTGCCGTGTGCGGTCTGGTAACGGTGGCCGCCGGCATTGTTCTCTACGGGCTGCTCACCAACGATTTCCGGCTGGCCGCCGTGGCGGGCCACAGCAACCGCGCGCTCCCCTGGTTCTACAAGATGACCGCGCTGTGGTCGGGCCAGGAGGGCTCGCTGCTGTTCTGGAGCTGGATTCTCTCCGGCTACGTGGCGGTGGCCGTCTGGCTGAACCGCGAAAGACACCGCTCCATGATGCCCTACGTGGTCGCAGTGCTGGGAGCGATCCAGGCCTTCTTCCTGTTCATGAGCGTCTTCATCGCCAGCCCCTTCCAGTTGCTGGCCGCCAATCAGGGCGGGGAACTGGTGGTGCAGGGACCAGCGGATGGCAGCGGCTTGAACCCCATCCTGCAATACCCGGCCATGGCCATCCACCCGCCGATGCTCTATCTCGGCTACATCGGCTTTGCGGTTCCCTTCGCATTTGCCGTAGCGACGCTGATCACTCGTCAGGCCGGCGAGCGCTGGATCGAAACGACGCGGCGCTGGACCATGGTGGCCTGGCTCTTCCTCACCATCGGCGTCTTGCTCGGCGCGCGCTGGGCCTACGCCGTGCTCGGCTGGGGCGGCTACTGGGGCTGGGACCCGGTGGAGAACGCCTCGCTGATGCCCTGGCTCGCGGGCACCGCGTTCCTGCACTCCGTCATGATGCAGGAGAAGCGCGGCATGATGAAGGTTTGGAACGTGGTGCTGATTTATTGCACCTTCTTCCTCCCCATCTTCGGGACGTTCTTGACGCGCAGCGGCGTGGTCTCTTCGGTGCATGCCTTCGCGCAGTCGGCCATCGGCCCGTTTTTCGTCGGTTTCCTGGGCACCGGCATCCTGCTTTCCGGATGGCTGCTGGTGGAGCGGCTGGACTATCTGAAGAGCAACCAGCAGCTTGATTCGCTGGTCTCGCGCGAGTCGAGTTTTCTGTTCAACAACCTACTGCTGCTGGCGGCCTGCTTCTCGGTGCTGTGGGGCACGCTGTTTCCGGTCATCTCGGAAGCGGCCTGGGGCGTCAAGACCAGCGTCGGCGCGCCATTCTTTAACAAGGTCAACATCCCCATCGGCTTGCTGCTGTTGTTTCTGACCGGCGTGGGGCCGCTGTTTGCCTGGCGCAAAACTTCGCTCGGCAGCCTGCGGCGAAATTTCCTGACCCCCGGCTTGATCGGGTTGGCCGGAGGCGCCGTCTTGTTCGTGGCCGGCGTGCGGCAGTTTTACCCGCAAGTTTCGCTGATCCTGGCGATCTTTGTCACGATTACCATTGTGATGGAGTTTTACCGCGGCGCGCGGGTCATCGGGCGCAAAGCCGGCGTGCCGCTGATCTCTGCCGCCGTTACTCTGACGCGCCGCAACACGCGCCGCTATGGCGGCTACATCGTGCACTTCGGCATGGTGCTGATCTTCGTCGGCATCACCGGGGCGGCCTTCAACACCGACCGGGAGCAGGAGATGAACATCGGCGACCAGTTGCAGCTCGGTCCCTATCAGTTCCAGCTCCGCGACCTGCAATCCTCCGACAATCCCAACTTCGCCTCGCAGACCGCCATCGTGGAGCTGCGGCGCGACGGCCAGATGCTGGACGTGCTGCGCCCCGAGCGGCGTTTCTATAAAGCCAGCGGCCAGCCCACCACGGAAGCCGCCATCCGCCCGCGCCTCAGCGAGGACCTTTACGTCGTCTACGCCGGCATGAATGACCAGAACAACCGCGCGGTCCTCACCGTGTACCGCAAGCCGCTGGTCAACTGGATTTGGGCAGGCGGACTGATTGTGATTTTTGGGACGCTGATCGCGTTGGTCCCCTCGCGCCCGGGCCTGACCGCCGCGCGTCGTGCCCGCGCGGCCTCTGTCCGCCCCGCCAGCGTCGAGCCGGAGGCTGAACAGCATGAAGTTCCTGCATAGACATCGCGGCTTCGGTCTCGCGCTCCTTTGGAGCTTGGTATCCGCGGGCGCGGGCGTTGCGCAAACCGCCGCACCCGCGCAGCTTCCCGACAGCAACGAGACCGCCTTCCGCCGCCTTTCCAACAGCCTGCTGTGCCAGTGCGGAAGCTGCAATTATCTGGTGGCCTCCTGCAACCATCTGGATTGCGCCTCGGCAACCTATATCCGCAAGACCATCCAGAACTCGCTCGCGGCGGGCAAGTCCGAAGAAGTCATCATGGCCAGCTTCGTCGAGGCGTACGGGCCCCGCATCCTGCCCGAGCCTCCGCGCAAGGGCTTTTCCTGGCTGGCCTGG
>JBGPJR010000206.1:0-4223 GCA_041485545.1 Terriglobia bacterium | reverse complement strand
CGTGCTTCTTGCCCTGGTCAAATAGGTCGCGGACGCGGCTGGCGCCCACGCCCACGAACATCTCCACAAAATCGGAGCCGCTGATGGAAAAGAACGGGACGTTGGCCTCGCCAGCAATGGCTCGGGCCAGCAGGGTTTTTCCGGTGCCCGGCGGCCCCACGAGCAGGACTCCTTTGGGGATGCGCCCGCCCAGCTTCTGGAACTTCTGCGGGTCGCGCAAGAACTCGATGATCTCTTGCAGCTCTTCTTTGGCCTCATCCACTCCGGCCACGTCCTTAAAGGTGATCTTCTTCTGCTGCGACGTAAGCAGGCGGGCCCGGCTCTTCCCGAAGGAAAGCGCTTTGTTTCCCCCGGTCTGCATCTGGCGCATCATGAAGATCCAGAAACCGATCAGCAACAGGAAGGGCGCCGCATTGATCAACAGGGTGACCCAGGAACTGGTGGAGCTTTCCTTGACGGTGATCACCACGTTCTTCTGGCGCAGGATGGAAATGAGATCGGGGTAATCCGGCGGCACGACGGTCTTGAGGTGCACGTTGTCTTTGGCGAACACGCCCTGCACGGTATTGTTCCCGTACAGCGTGATCTCGCGCACGTTCCCCTGCTCCACCTGGTTCATGAAGTCGGTGAACGACAGCTCTCGCTCCCGTGCGGGGCTGCCCGTGCGCACCACCTGCCATAGCAGCAGCGCGGTGGCCAGCATCACAACCCAAAAGACGACGGTCTTGACTGTGGAGTTCACTTGCCTACCCTGCCTCCCTCTTTGCTTCTCTCCCCATGGGCGTCATCCGGAGTGACGGCCGCAACGTACGGAAGGTTGCGAAACATTCCGTCTTGGCCCATGCCGTAGCCAACCAGCCGCTCTTCGCCCTGGGCTTCCCAGGAAAAACCCGCGTAGTCCAAGGGCAGGTCCACGCGCCGGCGCTCCTCCCGGTTTACCAGAGCGGCGATTCGTACCGAGCGGACCTGCTTGGCCCGCATCTGTTGCGCCAAGTAATCGAGCGGCACGCCGCTATCCACCATGGCGTCGACCAGCAGAACGTGTTTGCCCTTCAAGTCGCCCGGCGAGCCATAGACAATCCTCCGCCAAGGCTGATGTCCTGCCTCCTGGCTATCGGCCATCTCCATCTTCACAAACTGGCACACCACCGGCGCCGTTACCTTGCGGACCAGATCGGACAGAAACATGAACCCGCCTTCCAGAATCCCGATGGCGTGAAAGGCCTCTTCGCCATAGTCGCGCGAGATGTCGCGAGCCATCTCCTGGACACGCTGCTGGATCTGCTGCTCGGAGAAAACGACCTTCACGGCCTTCCTCCCAGAGGCGCCTCGCCAATGGCCAGGACGCGAGCGCTGTCCGGCGACGGGAAATACGCTTCCCCGACCGGCCAGCCTCTTGCCCAAATCACTTCATCGCCAGCCACCAATACGGGCCAGCCCGCCCGCTTGCCGCGGGCGATCCGGTGGCGCTGAAACAGATCCTGGAGCTTCCGCGGCTTCCGATACCCCCTCGGTTGGTAGCAATCTCCTGCCTGCCAGCTCCGGAGGGTCAGTGGCCTGCGGCTTACCTTCGAATCCAAGAAGATGCGGGCCTCACAGCCATTATAGCCTCCCGGCTCGGCCGCTGGCGGAATAAATTGGAAGTCAAAAGCCATGCCAATCTCCGGTACCTCCACTTGGGAGGGCACCTCAACACGGTAACTATAACCTCCCGCGGACGCGTCTTCCGGCAGCGCCTCGCCACGCCTCATTAGGATTAGATGCTGGAACTCTCGCTGGGCTGTAATCTTTCGAGGCAGCTCCAGCGTTTTCCCGCTTCCCGGTTCCAGCGTCCAATCCAGCAGCTGTTCGATGTGCCCGAAGCCGGCCGACGAGGCGGCATCCCATAGCGGGTTAGACACCGCAGAGGCCGCTTCCGGCTGCGGACGCTCGCCAGGCAGCTCCGCCGCGCAAATCAGCGCCTGCCGGAGCACGCGCCGGGCCACCGCCCGGGGCCACCGCCGCAGTGCCTCGCGGTCTACCACAATCTGGTCCTCCCGATGCTGGACGCAACTCTCTAGCAGCGGGCGCAGGTACCGCCTCCAAAACGCCTCCTCCTCGCGCGCCACCTCCGCCGTGTGCGCCAACGTCTCCACCACCCTGGGGTTGAACGCGGCGAGCTGCGGCAAGACCTCCCGGCGGAGGCGATTGCGGAGGAATCGCGGGTCCTGGTTGGAGGTATCCTCGCGCCAGGCTTGTTGCCCCGCCGCCAGCCATTGGCGCAGAGCGGAGCGCCGGACACCTAGCAGGGGCCGGATGATCCACCCCTGGACCACCGGGTGGATGCCGCTCAGCCCAGCCGTCCCGGAGCCGCGCAACAGGCGGTGCAAGACCGTTTCGGCCTGATCGTCCGCGGTATGCCCCACGGCGACGCGGCTGACTTGGCCCCCTTCCACCAAGGACCGAAAAAACCCGTAGCGCAGTTCGCGTCCCTGGCTCTCCTGGTTGGCCCCAGCGGCCCGCGCATGGTTTCCGAGATCCGCGCGGCGGGCATAGAATGGCAAATCCAGTCGAGCGGCCAGGGCCCGGACAAATTCCTCATCCGCGTCCGATTCTGCACCGCGCCAACCGTGGTTCAGATGCGCCACCGAAAGAACGCATCCCAGCGGCTCGGCCAGCTCCTGGAGCAACAGCAGCAGCGCCGTGGAGTCGGCGCCACCCGAGCAGGCCACGGCGACGCGATCCCCCGGGCGAATCATATTGTGCCGGTAGATGAGATCGAGTACCGGTTCGCGCATAGCCACCGCTTCCCCGGCCGCGGAGCAGTCCCTTCCTACGCCGCGTCCGTAACAGCATTATCGGACGAAACGCAGGCCGTTCTCAATTTTTGACTTGGGTCGAAGAGCTTCGATACATTCCGAAGGCGGGACGAACATCCCAGCTTATGACCCGAACAGAGCAGCCACTAAGCCGGCCAGCAGACCCATTCCGATGGCGCACAGAGTGGCTTTTGCGAGCAGTTCTACACCAAGCTGGCCAATTCTCTGGTCCAGCACAGCCAAGCGCGTTCCAAATTTCTCTTCCGCTCTCATGTGGAAATCCTCACTACGTCTGAATAATTGCACTGCACATCGCGTGCCACGCGCCGGCGGCGCGTTTCTGCGTCGACCGGCTCCGGCAATGACGAAGCACTCATGTTATCGTCTGCGCCAGAGCCGTTGCAGCATCTATCTGAAAAGAATGCGGGTTATCGTTAACTGAGTTGATACAGCCGTCCCGGTACGGGCGTAATGGGCCTCGGACTCACCGGGACGGGTTGCGGTCTTGCGCCAACTTTGGAGACGGCGGCCTGGTTATGTAGACTGTACAGACCGGGAAAATTTGGAGGGACGATGGTTGTCTTGGTTTGTGTGCTACTGGCTGCAGCCGCCATTGGCTTCACACTCGTGGTGCGTGAGCAGGATATTCCTCCTGCCCCCGTCGAAGACCCCGAGCTGAAGCACCTGGAGGTCCGACGCCAGACCCTTTACGACAACCTGAAAGACCTCCAGTTTGAATACCACCAGGGGAAACTCTCGGAAGAAGATTATCAGTCGCTCAAACACGGCTTCCTGTACGACTTGGCCGGGGTGATGGATTCCATCGAGCGGAGAACCCTGCGGAAGCCCCAGCCAGCCAAGAGTTCCACGGGCGGCGCGTTGGCCGTCAAGGTTGAACCGAGTGGCAAGAAAACGCCCGCAGCTGCGGCGGTCGCAACGCGCGAGATGATTCGCTGCCCGTCCTGCGGCGGGGCCAATCCCGCCACAAATCGCTTCTGCGGCGAATGTGCCCAGCCGTTGTCGGTGGCGTGTCCTGCCTGCAAGGCCGCGAACCCGCGGGCCGCACCTTTTTGCGGGCAGTGCGGTCAGCCCCTGCCGCATTAGCACCGGTTCCGACTTGGGCCAAGCAAACAGACAGGTCTGTTGCGGGGCTCTCAGTCCCGACCCCAATTTTCAGGGAACCTCTAGCTGGTTACTTGCCGCCCTTGTCCAAGATACGGGGCTGGCCGAGCGTCGGCATCACCAGCGGGCCTTCCATGTAGGGCTGCTCGGGCGGTTCGGCGGACATGTACACTTCGGCGCCGGGCGTGACCGGATAGGCCATGGCGATCTCGTCGCAGGCGTGGAACATGGGACAGCGCACGCAATCCTTCCAGGCCTTCAGCGGGAGCGCGGCGCGGTCCACGATGCGGAAGCCCATCTTCT
>JBGPJR010000205.1:0-4243 GCA_041485545.1 Terriglobia bacterium | reverse complement strand
GATGATCGCGCAGCGCTACGACGACACGAGCGTGCAACTCCACGCCATTCCGCTGTTCCACGCCAACGGCTGGGGAGCGGCGCACAGCGTGACGGGCGGCGGCGGGACGCACGTCATGCTGCGGCGGTTCGACCCGGAGCGCGTCTGCCAACTGATTGAGCGCGAAAAAGTGACTTGCTTCTGCCTGGTCCCCACGCTGGCCAACGCGCTGCTGCATTACTCCGGACTGAAGCGCCACAACCTCAGCAGCCTGGAGTGGATGCACATTGGCGGGGCGGCGGCTACCGAGGAGCTGATCGGCGCAGTGGAAGAGAAGCTGCACTGCGATTGCTACGGCGGCTATGGACTGACGGAGACTTCGCCGGTGCTGACCATCGCGCATTTGAAGGACCACCTGCGGAACGCCAGCCGCCCGGAACAGTTGCGCCGCAAGGCCATGACGGGTATGCCCATTCTGGGCGTCGAGTTGCGCGTGGTGGATGAGCAAGGCCAAAACGTCCCCAGGGACGGCCAGACCATGGGCGAGATCCTGGTGCGGGGCGACGGCGTGATGGAAGGCTATTGGGGCCAGCCGGAGGAAACGCGTGCTTCCTTCTCCGAGGGCTGGCTCCGCACCGGCGACATGGCCGTGTGGGACGAAGAAGGCTACGTGCTCATTGTGGATCGGCGGAAGGAAATCATCGTGCGGGGCGGCGAGAACATTTCGTCGCTAGAGGTCGAGAAGGCATTGTCCGCCCACCCGGCCGTGTACGAATGCGCCGTGATTCCCGTGCCGGACGACAAGTGGGGCGAGGTACCCAAGGCCTTCGTCGTGCGCAAAGAGGACGCGGCAGTAACCGAGCGCGAGCTGATTCATTTCCTGCGGCAGCGCATGGCCAAGTTCAAGGTGCCGCGCACGGTGGAGTTTGTTGACTCGCTGCCCAAGGGCGGCACCGGGAAGATTCTCAAGAAAGTGCTGCGGGAGAAATACTGGGCCGGCTACGCCAAGCGCGTGCATTGAGCTGCCGCGTCCCTGTGAAATCCGTCCCACAGGGAACCGCCTTGCCATTCCCGGCGGGCTAATTGACAAACGGAGGGTTCCGCAGCTTCGCGGCGGCAAGTTTCTTTCTTGCCTTGACGACCTTGGGATGCTCCGGCCCGAAGGTCTTTTCCAGTATAGCAATCGACTGCTTGTACAAGCTCTGTGCCAGTTCCCGTCTGCCTTGATCCCAGTAGAGGCTCGCAAGATTACTCAGGGGGGTCGCCAGCTTGGGGTGTTCTGGTCCCAGGGCATCCTGTATGACTCGGATCGACCTTTGGTAAAGCCGTTCCGCCTCCGAACTTTTCTTTTGCTCATACAGAAGTCGCCCAAGGTTGTTCAAAATGAGAGCCAATTCCAGGTCGGGTTCGCTGAATGCTATTTCCGCAGTGGCCCAGGCGCGGCGATAAAGAAACTCGGCTTTCACAAGATTGCCGCGGGCATGATAGAGCACCGCGAGCCGGTGGAGCACCTTGGCAAACTCCGGGTGATCCGGTCCTAAAGCCTGCTCCGCCATTTCCGGAAAGGTTCGCAGTGTGGCTTCGTCAAGCTTCGACTGGGCGCGGCTGGTTGCCCTGGTTCGCCGCGCACCTCCCGTGTCGATGCGTTGCAGGACTTGTAGGATTTGGGGGGATACCCGCCGCGACCGGGTCAGAACTGGAAAATCTGGATTTTGACCTTGGACCATAAACGGCCTTCCGCTCGATTGTCAGCGCCGGTCGGCAATCAGTTGCCGCAGCTTCTCCTTTAGGGACGGGTAGGCCCCCAGGAAAATGAGGAAAGTGTCGATCGGAATGCTTAACAAGCGCAGGTTACTGAGTGCGCTCACGCTGGACGTCCGGATTCGCTCCGAGTCCAACAAAGCCATCTCACCCAGGATCGTTGGCGCCTTCAGGACCGCAAGTTCTTTTGGGGATTCCGGTTCGCCATGATAGACCCGCACAGATCCTTCCTCCAGGAGGTAGACGTCCTTACCCACCTGACCTTCTCGGATCAAAATCGAGCCGGAAGGCGCGGTCAGCTCCGTGCAGTTCTTGGCGACAAAAGCGAGCTCCTGCTCGGCGAGTCCGGCAAACAGGTCGAAAGAGCCTATCCGGGGGGCATCAATGCTTCCCACTGCGACGTCTCCTCACGCACTCAACGAGGCCAGCTCATCCAAATCGAGGCGGGATGTTTCCGAACGAATGCTTCGGTTGTGATCTGAGTTTGAAAGATCATACCCTACTCGTGAAGGCTAACAGGATGGTCGTTGCACCAACGCGGAATTCGGACAGATGGCCCAACTCGCAGCTTGCAATTTTCCTGCCGTCAACAAATGTCCCGTTGGCACTGTCTAAATCCACGAGCAAAGCAGCCAGATCATGTACTTCCAACACGCAGTGAGTGCGAGACATCTTGGCATCCTCGATCACGATGTCTGCTTGGGACCGCCCGATGGATATCTGCGGCTTGTCGATCGGGAACGTCTTCCCCTTCAGCGGCCCGTCAATCACCAGAAGTGCGACCGATTTATTCTTGGGCAATTGCGGTAGCGAGCGCGCAGCAGCCGTTTTTTCCCTGGCCTGGGAGACCAGCCGGCTTGTCAACTGGTTGGTTCCTTTCGCGATATCTTTCCCCACCTTCTCTGGTGCCTTTTCCAATGCCATGTCTCTCCTCCTGCAGAGACTCCGCAGGCGCTGTTCTAAGCAGGAAGTGTATCACCAAATGCGCTGCTGGTTGCATCCGAGACGGTGCCCTAAAGGGCCGCGATGCGCCCGGCAACTCACCCTGCGGGACGGTGCCCTCCCTCCTGTTGAGTTTGACACCCCTCGGGGGAAGTCAGTAGACTGGGAAAATCAATTTTGACAAGCAGGGTGGATGGCGTTTCCTAAAGAATATCTCGGGTATTTTGTCTCAGAGCTGGTGGAGCGGCTGCAGAAGTCCGGCAAGGTCAAGATCGCCGAAAGGACAGCAGCGGCCGAGGCCGTGCAGCGGGTCCTGCAAGAGGATTTCGACAAAGAGGACCGCCTGAACCAGGAGGTGCGGCAGTACCTGGAGCAGTACCAGGAGCGCATCCGGCGCGACGCCATCTCCTATCAGGATATGTACAAGCTGGTCAAGCGCGAGCTGCAAAAGCAGCACAAGATCACGATCGTGAACCGGCCCGAGCCGGGCGAAGGGAAGCTGTCGCGCGACAAGGTGATCGAGCTATCCCACCCATTGGCCAAGGCCCTGGCGGCTTTGAAGCCGCAAGTGGAATTCGCCGAAGAACCGAACGAGGTGCGTCTGGAGATCTTCCGGCAAATGCAGGCGCTGCTGCGCGAGGAGCGGCAGATGGACCAGGCGGTACGGGAAAAGATCCGCTCCCAGAAGCGGGAAATTGTCGAAGGCAGCGCCGAGTGGGATATTCTCTTCCGCCGGTATTATTCCGAAGAACTGCGCAAGCTGGGCGTGGCTTAAGAAGGCAACTTCCAGTTAAGGTCTAAATTCGACCAGGAAAAGAGCGGCTTTCAGCCGAAGGCCGCTCCGCAAGGGCTAGTTACGCCGCTTGAGCGTGGGCCGGCCGTCCCCGTCGGTCTGCTGCTCGTCTGTGCCGGTCTGGCCTCCGGAGTCAGTGGTGGGCGGTGCAGTGGTTTTGCGCCGCAACGTGGGCCGACCGTCCTCGCCTTGGGCCTCATCCACCCGGCCGCGGTTCTCGATGATCCGCAAGCGCTCGTGGACGCGGTCGAACTCCCCGGTGCTGATGACGTACTCGTCCCGCGGCGGCAAAACCTCCCGAATTTCATCCTGGGCCGCGTCAATGCGGTCCGGCGTGGGCGGATGCGTGGAAAAGGCCTTGGCGAGCGTGCCCGGTCTGCTCTTCTCCTTGGCCTGGATCTTCTCGAAGAAGTCTATATAGGCCTGCGGGTCATATCCGGTCTTGTACATATACTGCAGGCCCAGGTAGTCCGCGTCGCGTTCGTAGCCGCGCGAGAATTGCAGGAATTTCATGGGGACCAGCAGGCCCGCAGCGGAACGCGCGCCGAAGCCCACCGGGCCGCCGAGGAAGATCAGCGGCAGGCTCAACCAGTTGGCTAATTCCGCTTTGCTGGCATTACGGGTGACATGCCGGGCGGCCACGTGGGCAATCTCGTGGGCCATCACGCCGGCCAGTTCCGCCTCGGTGGCAGCGGCCAGGATCAGCCCCGAGTTCACGTAGAAGAAGCCCCCCGGGAGCGCGAACGCATTCACTTCGTCGGAATCGAG
>JBGPJR010000204.1:0-4253 GCA_041485545.1 Terriglobia bacterium | reverse complement strand
GAGCATCGGCCTGCTGGGCGAGTTGCATGTCCGGCACTTTCATCAGCGCTTGCCGGGATTCTGGAACGCGAAAGTCCTGAGCAAGAAGCGACGGCGCATCAGCTCGTAGAGCGCGACCCGCGCCAACGCCCCGATTTCACGCCCTGGGGACCCACCAGGAAGGCGGCATACGATTACAGATGGCTTGGTGGGCGTGGGACCCTTTTAAGGCTGGTTCGGTCGGGGCTGGTTTCGGAGCTTGGAAAATTCGCGGGCCTGCGATGCGGCAACCCAGAGGTTAATCAATCCCAATCCACTCACCGCGCCCCGCAGGTAGTAACTCAGCAGCAGCGGACGCAGAAGGCCGAACGATACCACCGCTCGGTTCTGATCCCAGGCCCCGGACCAGGGAAACAACACCAGGAACAGCCCGATCTCCAGTGCGAGCGCGATCAGCAGTGCTTGCCATAGACGCTTGCCGATTCCTGCACCCCTTGCGACACTAGAAACAATCAAGAGCTTTGCTGCAGTTCGCGGATTCGCTCGGCCACATTGCGGTAGTCAATGTTGCGGGCATAGACTTCCAGAAAACTCTTTAGGGCGGCGGCACGGTCGCCGGCCATCTCATAAGCAGCCCCCACCTCAAACAGAAGAGCCAAGGAGCTTTCCGCGTCCACGCCAGGAGAATCCAGAGCCGTCTGATACCACTTGACCGCCAGCTCGGGCATCCCCTTTTCCAAGAAACAACTGGCCAGCAGCGAACAGCACTGCACCACGTGCGAGTAATCCTGGGCGCTTTGGGCCAGTTGGTGGACTTTCTGGAACTCGCCAATGGCTTCATCGTACAGTGCCATTTCCTTGAACGCCACGCCCATGTTGTAGTGGGTCTCCAGATCCTCGGTGGCCGCCGGCTCCCCTACATCTTCCTTGAACTCCGCGAAAACCTCGTCGAGGAACCGGGCGCCGGGAGTCACGGGTGCGGCGCTCTTGGAACGTGTCGGGCCCAACTCCTGTTCCAGGTCCCCGGCCAGAGAGGCGAAGCGGTCTCCCGGTGCTCCGGAGGGGGCCTGGGAGGCTTGCGCCGCCGCGGGCGCTTCCTCCAAGCTCAGCTCAAACGGAGAAGCGGCGGGAACCGAGCCGCTGGACTGGAACATTTCATCTAAAGCGATCTCCGGTTCCTGCTCAGCCGCAGCCGCTTCTGGTTGCGGTGCCGCTAGCTCAGGAGATGGTTCCGCCACGTCGGGTGCCTGCGCCTCGAACCGGGCGGTAACTGCAGGAGAATCTGCTGACGCAGCCAATTCTGCGGGCGCTTCTGAGACGATTACCTGGCCACCGCTTTCAAGAGCGGAGCTACCGGGCTGCTGGAAAACTCCCAGCCGCTCCTCGTATGAGGGAATGGCGGGGTGGTCGGGAAACTGCTGTCGCAGCCGGTCCAATGCGGCTGAGGCCTCCGCGTTCATCCCCGCCTGGAGGTAAAACTCTACCTCCTCGGCGATGCTGTCCGCGCTGACCGTCGCCGCCGCGGCACTCCCGGATTCCGACAGGGCAGCCCACTCCATCGAGAGGTCAATCTCGCGAACCTGAGACTGTTCTGAGGCGGCTTCCGCCGCTGCAACGGGTGCGGCTTCGGACCAATCTTCCGGGGCCGTCGGCTCCACGACGTGCGTGGTCCCGCCCTCTTGGGCTTTCTGTTGAAAGCCAATCACCAACTCCCCGTAGCGGGCCGCGCGCTCTCCGTCCCCCATCTTGATGTAGGCTTCCGTGAGCGACTCGGCGCACTGCGCTGCCTTTTGATACTGCTGGGTCTGCTCATAAAGCGTCAGCAATTGCTCGTAGAGCGAGACATTCCCCGGCACCTCCACCAAGCCCTTCTCCAGCGTTTCAATGGCCCGCTCGATTTGGTGGTAAGTTCGATATAGCTCGGCTTCGGTCAGCCAGTTGGCTACCAGCTCCTGTTCTCGGGGAGGCAGCGTCTCCGCGAGGGCCTCTGCTGCGAACGACGCAACCTCCGCCGCCATCAGAGGCGTGGGCTCAGGGCGTGCTTCCGAACTCTCCACGCCGCCGAGACGCGCTTCCACTTGGCGCAGCAGCCGCTGATGTTCCAGATGATCGGGTTCCAGAGCCACCAGTTCGGCGTACACCTCCCGAGCCTTGTCCAGCTGCTCGGCAGCGACATACGCATGGGCCAGCAGTTCCGCCGTCTCCCGGCCTTCTCCGATCTCGCCCGCCCGGCGATAGACGCTCCAGAGCAGTTCCAAGCCGCCGACATTGGAGCGGTCCGCTTTCAACACCTTCTGTAATCCTTCGATGAGGACCGCAAAAGCTCCTTGCGCCTGCAGGCGTTCTGCGGCCTCGCGATAAAGAGCGACCGCTTTGTCCCCCTCACCCTTTCCGCACAGGTCATCTGCGACCAGCGCCAGGGCCGCGAAGTCGTCGTGCGTCTCAAACAGCTGCCGCGCGATCAGATTCGCGCGCTCCAGGTCGCCGGCTTGACGGTAGGCGTGGAAGAGGGTATTCAGGGCTGCCTTGCTGGCTCCGAGGCTATCGAGTGACTCCAGGGCCGCAATGGCCTTGGCCGCATCGCCCTGCTGCAGGTAAACCCGGCCGCGCAGCACTTGCGCTTCCCGGTTGGACGAGTCCAGCTTCAGGAGCGTCGCCAGGGTGGCGATGGCCTCCGCCGGCTCGTTGATGTCCAGAAAACGCTCCGCTGCACTCAAGTACGTGGCCACGGCTTCGCCGGGTTTCCCGGTTTCCGCGTAAAGCTCCGCCATGCGGCGTTGCAGCCGCGGATTGTTCATGTCGAGCAGCAGGATCTTTTCGAAGACCTCCCGCGCCTTGGCCAGTTCGCCCCGGCGCATGAAGATCTCCACGGCCTGCAGATAGTGGGTCCGTGCGTCGCGCATCAGGCCCTGCATGGAGTACAGCTCGCCCAGCTTGGTGAGCGCCGGCAGGGCTTCCGCGTCCAGCTTCGTGACGCGTTTGTAGACCGCGATGGCGCGGGGCACAAAGCCGCCTTCCACGGACTTCTCCGCCAGGTCATAGAAACACTTGATGGCTTCGTCGTTGCGGCCCGCCCGAACGTACAGGTCCCCTACGGTGTTGAGGGTCATCAAGTCCCGCGGGTCTCGTTTGAGGATCTTCTTGTATTCGTCGATGGCGGCGGCCAGCTTGCCCTGCAGAACGTACTTCTCCCCCGTTTGCAGGATCTTGGCTTTGTTAAACCCCAGTCTCAATGCCATGCGGAATTGCTCCGGTTGGGTCTTCTCTCCTTCAAAATCCGGTCGGCCCACCCGGAAAGACACTACCCTTGGCGGTCGCTGCCCGCGGCCCGGCGCCCGGATTGAAAGCGATCAGTACGTTGATAGAATAGGCGCAACCATAATCCAATTGCAAGCCGCAGGGCGGGTATGGAAGGTGTTACCGGCGCTCGTTTCTGGCCCTGGGGAATCGCTCGCGCAGGAGTGCATGAGACGATGCCAGGAGTCTTTTTTCTGTTGACGCCGCGCGGCCGCTAAAGTATAAATATTCATAGTGATGAATAATTATTCTACCGTCGGCTCTTCCGGGAGACGCCTCCGGGCGGGTGTGGTCGGCTATACGGGATATAGTGGGGCAGAATTGGTGCGCCTGCTGGCGGGACACCCGCTCGTGGAGCTGCTCCTGCTCGATCACCGGCGCGCGGACGACGCCCACTCGGACACTCACCCGGTGCCGCTGGCCGCGGCCCCCCCGGCGGCGGAGCACGCGCCCTGGAGCGGCGGCGCGGTGCGCGAGCATCAGTTAGACGTCGTACTCACCGCCACTCCGCCGGAGGTTTCGCTCGACCTGGTTCCGGAGATTCTTGCTGGGGGCGCGCGAGCCATTGATTTGAGCGGGGCTTTCCGGCTGTCCAGCACCGAGCAGTACCAGCGTTGGTATGGCGCCTCGCACAGCCATCCGGAGCTTTTGGCGCAAGCGGTCTACGGGCTGCCGGAGCTGCATCGCGACGCGATTCGCACCGCCTGTCTGGTGGCCAACCCGGGATGCTATCCCACAGCGGCCATCTGCGCGCTCTGGCCGCTGCTGCAGGCGGACTGGGTGGACCGCGCGGCGGGCATCGTCTGCGACGCCAAGTCCGGAGTGAGCGGCGCGGGAAAGGCGCTTTCGCCCAAGACGCACTTTGTGCAGGTGGCCGACAATTTCTCCGCCTACGCGATTTTGCAGCACCGCCACGTGCCGGAGATGTTGAACAACCTGAGTTTGCCGGAAGCCGAGTTCAGTTTCACCGCGCACCT
>JBGPJR010000203.1:0-4271 GCA_041485545.1 Terriglobia bacterium | reverse complement strand
GTACGCGGCTAAATTCGCAGCAGTAACTTACTGATTCGACAATAGAAATCCTGGTGCTGGAGGGGGGAGTCGAACCCCCACGCTCTTTTGGAGCGCCAGATTTTGAGTCTGGTGCGTCTGCCAGTTCCGCCACTCCAGCGGGTCGTTTTCCGTGCTTTAGGCAAGATTCTAACAGAGTCCGAGACGCCGAACAACGCGGCGCTCGTCTCTTGGGTGTTTTGCTTTGCAACTGCTGGTTCGCCTCATCTTTCCGTCGAAATCCGGTTAGAATGGCAGACGGGTTCGCGATGGAAGGGAGAGCTGTGGCCATGGAGGTCACCACCCGTGTTCTCGTCATCGGTGCTGGCGCTGCCGGTATGTACGCTGGACTCGCCGCCGCAGCAAAGGGTGCGTCCGTGCTGCTGGTGGACAAGAGCCTGGTAGCGCGCAGTGGCGCGACCGTAATGGCCCAAATGACGGTTGCCGCCGCCATCGCCCACCAATCACCGGATTCTCCAGAAAATCATCTTGCCGATACGTTGGCCGCGGGTCGCGGCGTATGTGAGGAACCACTGGCACGCCTGCTGGCCGCAGAGGCTCCCGAGCGCATCCTCGAGTTGCATGCCTGGAACGTTGGTTGGGCGAGAGAGAATGACCACATCCGACAGGTTACGGCGCCGGGCCACTCCGTGCCGCGTTGTGTCTACGTTGATTTTCTCAACACCGGCCCTGCCGTGTCCCGCACCTTGCACACGCAGGTCAACCGCTGCTCCAATATTCGGCGGGTCAGCAACCTCTACATCACGCAGCTTCTGGTCGAAGCCGGCCGCGTGTGCGGCGCTATGGCGTTCGACGTAGAGAGCGGATCACCGGTAACGATTTCGGCCCAAGCCGTGATCCTGGCTACCGGTGGCCTAACCAAGCTGTACCGCCGCAACAGTGCTTCCGCCAACATGTCTGGCGACGGCTATTCCCTGGCGCTGCGCGCGGGCGCCGAGCTGGTGGATATGGAGTTCGTCCAGTTTTTTCCCATCGGTCATTTGGCCCCCCGCTTGGTGGGCATGGACCCCATCATGTGGGATCCTTTTCGGTACAAGCTGGGCGGCCGCTTGCTCAATGGAAACCTGGAGGAATTCGTGGAGCGCTGGGGAGGAACCGATGGCGGCAAGTACACCGCGCCCCGTGATCTCGCCACCTACGCCATTCTCAAAGAAAACGAAGCGGGCCGAGGCTCGCCGGCGGGCGGGGCCTATCTGTCATTCCAACACGTAAGCGAGGCGGAACTCCGCCAAGCCTTCGGTCCGATTATTGATCGCTTGGCTCGCAACGGCATCGACTTAACGCGCATGCCGGTGGAGGTAGCCCCCATCGCCCATTACCACATGGGTGGCGTCAAGGTAGACACTTGCATGCGCAGTACCGTGCCGGGTCTTTACGCGGCAGGCGAGGCGGTGGGAGGCACTCACGGGGCTAACCGGCTGTCGGGTAATGCCCTCACGGAGGCTTTCGTTTTCGGCCATCGCGCTGGTGTCCAGGCAGCAGCCTTTACCAACCAAGGCGATCATAAGGCTTCTGCGCCATCCGCGTCCGATGCACGGCTCGCACAAGAGGCACGCCTCCGGAATGCGGGGCGCTCCGATTTGCCTTCTCCGGCGGGCCTGATCTCGTCCTTGCAAACGGAGATGTGGACCGGGGCAGGTCCGTTCCGCACTCAATCCAAACTGACTCGCACGCTGGCTCGCATTCAGGAATATCAGGCGATCCTACCCGACCTGCCGCTGGCAGGCGAGAAAGTATTCCTGCAGACCCTGGCGGACTGGTACGACCTGCGGGCTTTGTTGGACAGCGCCGAATGTCTTACGCGAGCCGCCCTGGAACGCAAGGAGAGCCGCGGCGCCCATCAGAGGGAGGACTACCCTGCAGGCGCGGACGAGTTCCTCGGGCATTACCGAATCTCCCGCCGCGGCACAGAAGTCGCCCTCATCTGGCAACCCCAGGAACCCGGCATAGCGAGGAAAAGCGCATGAGCAGCTCCGATGAGAGCGTGGCTCGGCTGCGGATTTGGCGTGGCGAGCACCGGGAGACCGGCCATTTTCAGGAATATCGTGTGCCCTATCACCCTGGCGCCTCCGTTCTGGACGCTCTAATCTGGATCCGCTCCCATGTGGAGTCGGGCTTGGCGGTGCGCTATTCCTGCACCAACGCAAATGTTTGCAAAGAGTGCGCGGTCCGCATCAATGGGCGTGTGGAGTATGCTTGTACGACTCGGTTGGGGACCGAGCCGACCACTCTGGAGCCTTTGCCGAGCAAGCGGTTGATCCGCGATCTGGTGACGGACATCCTACCGCCGGGTGAGCGGCTATCCGATCTCTCGGTGGATAACAAACAGACCCCATGAGCAACATTCCCGTCACCATTGCCACCGGCGATTACGACCGCGTCCGCGCCATTCGCGAGGGGCACGTGGCGGTCGGCGGGACCGACGTCACCTACTTGTTGTTCGAACCGGAAGAATTGTTCTTCCGCACAGTCCGCTATCAGGAGTTTGATGTCGCCGAGATGTCATTCAGCACCTATATCATGCAGCGGGACCGTGGGATTACCGACTACATCGCCGTTCCCGTTTTTCTCTCCCGGATTTTCCGCCACTCCGGGTTCTACGTCCGCACCGATCGGGGCATCCGCAGTGCGACGGATCTTCGGGGCAAGCAGGTGGGTGTGCCGGAGTATCAGATGACGGCATGCGTGTGGCAAAGAGGATTGTTGCAGGACGAATATGGCGTGTCGCCTCGCGAGATCGTCTGGCGCACAGGCGGCCTGGAGGAACCGGGCCGCGAGGAGCGTTCGCCGCTGACGCCGCCGCCCGGCGTGGATCTTGCTCCCGTCTCCGCAGGCAAGACTTTGTCGGCGATGCTGGAGGGCGGCGAATTGGACGCGGTGCTGGCTCCTCGCGCACCGTCCTGTTTCCTTCGCGCCGCTGCGAACGTGGGGCGGCTCTTTCCCGATTACCGCTCCGTGGAGCAGGCCTATTACCGCAAGACGCGGCTTCACCCCATCATGCATGTCTTGGGCGTACGCCAGTCTCTGGTGGACCAGTATCCCTGGTTGCCGGGGAATCTCTTTCGGGCCTTTTGCCAAGCCAAAGAAGCGGCTGTAGCGGAACTGGAGCGCATCATCACGCTCTCAGTGACGCTGCCCTGGGTGGGTGCCGAGCTGGTCTCCACGCGCGCGGTGCTGGGACACGACATTTGGCCCTACGGGGTTGAGGAGAACCGCGCCGAGATCGAAACTCTGATCCGCTATTCTCGGGAGCAAGGCCTGATTTCCCGGACTCCCCAGCCGGAAGATTTGTTCGTGCCCTCGACGCTGGCTACCGCACGCATTTGACGGGACTCGACGATTCTAATCGTGGCGCTGTCTAACGTCACGAAAGTCAGCGGCTCTCAGCGTGGGACCGGGGCTAGCGATCCAGGGTGCGGGTCTGCTCTCAAACGGCTATACTTGGCGATCCTTGCGCAACGGGTCGGCACGCTGAACGGTTTGCGGTGGGCAAAACCTCGCCATCCAAGATCTTGCTGATGTAAGAGGGGGGAAGACGTGCGAATCGCAGTGGATACCGGAGGCACTTTCACCGATTGCGTCTATCTGCGAGATGGCGAACTCCGTGTCTTGAAGGTCTTCTCGACGCCGTCCAATCCAGCCCAGGCGATTCTGGCCGCACTGCGCGAGATTGGAATTGCGGCGAAGACGGAAGTGCGCCACGGCACCACCGTCGCAACCAATACGCTGCTCGAACGCACCGGCGCTCGGGTCGCCTTCGTAACAACGGCGGGCTTTGAAGATACGCTTGGCATTGGTCGCCAGGCGCGAACGAATCTCTACGACTGGTTCGCCTCGCCGAATCCGCCGCTCGCTCCCGCCGAGATGCGTTTTGGCATCGCCGAACGCACACTCCCGGGAGGTGCGGTGCTGCAACGCGTGCTTCCCGCCGATTTGGAGCGATTGGTCAACTCCGTACGTCAATCCGGCGCCGAATCGGTCGCCGTTTCTCTGCTGTTTTCGTTCGCCAATCCTGAGAACGAGCGTGCGGTTGCGGAAGCGCTTGCCGGTCTCGGCATTCCGGTGTCGGCCTCACACCAGATCCTGCCCGAATTCCGCGAGTACGAGCGAGCCTCCACCGTCACGATCAATGCGTACCTGTCGCCGAGGATGGGGCGCTATCTCGGGGATTTGGAGCACGAGATACGGTCCGATTTCACCCGAGCGCGGCTCAGTGTGATGCAGTCTTCCGG
>JBGPJR010000202.1:0-4271 GCA_041485545.1 Terriglobia bacterium | reverse complement strand
GCTCGACCACATCGGTGCTCCCTGCGCGCCTGTGCAGCCCGTCGACATTCTGAGTGAGCACCACGACGTGCCCAACCAGCCCTTCCAGCTCGACCAGGGCCTGGTGACCGGCATTTGGGCTGGCGGAGCCCGCCCGCTCTGAGCGCTGCCAATACCATGACCAGACCAGATCCGGGTCGCGGCGGAACGCTTCCGGAGTCGCCAGTTGCTGCGGGTCGAAGCGGGCCCACAGCCCGGTCTGCGCTTCTCGAAACGTGGGGATGCCGCTCTCTTTGGATACGCCCGCCCCGGTCAGCACACACAGCGACTGCGCGCGGGAAAGAACGCTCTCCAACTCCCCAATATCCATTCTGGATGATCCCCGACGAAGCTCCATGAATACTGCGAGCGGCGCGGTATTGTCAAATGTTTGTTCCCGCGGCAAGCGAAAGAGGCGACCGCAAACCACCCTTCTTAAGTTAAGATGGTGCGCAACGCAACTGGCTGCTCAACAGGAGGAACACCCATGGCGGACATGATTCGCAGCGTGGACTACTATTACGTCGAGACACCCAACAAGCCGGGCGAAGCCGCCCGCGCTCTCCAGGCACTGCAGGCCGAGGGCGTCAACCTGCTAGCATTTTCCGGCTTTCCCTCGGGCCGCAAGGCGCAACTGGATTTCGTCCCTGCGGACTCCCAGCAGTTTGTGAAAGCGGCGCGCAAGGCCAAGCTCAAACTGAGCCCCCGCAAAAGCGGATTTCTAATCCAGGGAGATGATCGTGTCGGGGCCATTGCCGGCAGCCTTGGCAAACTAGCCGACGCCGGGATCAACGTGACGGCCATCGACGCCGTTTCGTCCGGTGAAGGGCGGTTCGGCGCCATCCTGTGGGTGAAGCCTGCAGATCGCAAGCGGGCCGCCAAAGCCCTCGGCGTCTAGAACGCTGTGAATGACCGATCGTGCGGCCGCCATCCTCTTTGATCTGGACAACACCCTTGTGGACGACGACTACGCCACGAGAACGGGTTTGGTCGCATTTTATGGCGCCTACGAGAGCGAGTTGGGATGGCCGTTCGAGACAGTGCTGGCTCACTGGCGCCAGCTTCTGGACGTGTACTATCCACAATTTTTGGTTGGCACCCTTAATTTGGTGGAGTCACGTAGGAAGAGAGTGCTGGACTTGTTTCGCCTGGCCGGACGCGACCTGACTGCCGCCGAAGCGGACGCCGCCTTTGCCGTCTATCGGGCGGAGTATGCAAAATCCTGGCGCTTGTTCCCGGAGGTAACGGCCACGCTCGATGCCTTGCACGGCCAGCGCATGGCAGTACTGACAAACGGGAGCCTCGAATCACAGCGCGAAAAGATGATCGCATCCGGGCTCACCGGCTACTTTGAGGACCTTTATGCCTCGGCCGACCTGGGAGTTGCAAAGCCGTCGGCGGAAGTCTTCTGGAAGGTCTGCGAACGCATGGGTGTCGAGCCCAGCCGCTGTGTCCATGTCGGCGACCGGCTCGACGTAGACGCACGGGGCGCTCAGGCTGCCGGGCTTCGCAGCGTGTGGCTGAACCGAAGCGAGACCGCCGAGACTTGGGATGGCATTACGATCCGCACGCTGCTGGAGCTGGTGCCCCTCTTGCAGGGAAGAACTTAGGACAACGCCCGCCTCCTGGGACGACCAAGGCAACAAAAATGCCTCCAGCGGGAGTGGGGAACTCCACGCTGGAGGCCCTTCCAAGTTTCTGGCTCCGCAGAAGCGTCTGCGGAGCGATTCTAGCTGGCGCTACCGCAGGGTCGCGATGATTGTTCCTCGGTCAGAAGCCCGTGTCGGAGGAGCGAGCCTGGCGGCCTGAGCCGCCTTGCTGCGGTCCTCCCCGAGCTTCCGGTTATAGCCCACCATGAAGGTCGCGCCGCGAGGCACCAGGTGCATCTCGGCGCGGCGTGACTCGGGTCCCGTTCCGGCAGCGCCAGCGCGGGAAGTCAGGCGACCCTGCGCAATTCCTTTCTCCGTCGATAGGTAAGCCCGCACGTTATCAGCGCGCGTCTGGGAGAGCTGCTGCGGGTTGCGCTCATTGCCGGCCGCGAAGCCGACCACAGCCAGCGTAGCGTCGGACTCGTTCTGGAGGCGCAGCGCGATGTTGTCGAGCTTGGCCTTGCAGACGTTGTCCACCCGAGCCGAGTTCAGTGCGAACTGGCACTGATCGAGCAACTGTGTCTGCGGCGGAGGCGGCGGCGGTGGAGGAGCCACAACGGTGATCGTTTCGGAGTCTTGCGCGCTGAGGTTGCGGTCGTCGGTCACCCGCACGGTGCCGGTAATCGAGCCGGGTTGCACGCCTGCCGTATCGAGCCGTGCGGTGGTTCCAGAGCCCTGCAGGCTGCCGCCCGTGGTGCTCCACTGATACGTCAGCGGGCGGTTGTCCGGGCTGTTGCCGCGGGCCGTGAAGTTGACGGCCTCGCCGACTTGCACCCGGGTGCGATCAGCCGACAGGTCTACCGTCGGAGGCCGCGCAGGAGGAGGCGGAGCCACCACGCTAAAGCGCGTACTGCAATCCGCGAACAAGGGCTGTGTTCCCGGTTTGGCCCCGGCGCGCTGCTCGGTAACGCGCACGGTCGCGACGTAGCTGCCTGGCGCCAGTCCCGCCGTACTCACCTGCACCGACTGTCCGCTGCCCTGGATCGTCCCACCCGTCGTCGTCCACTCGTAGGTGAGCGTGTTGCCCGCCATGGAAGGCGTGGCCTGAGCCGACAAGCGGACCATCTGGCCCGGCTCCACCTGGCTGGGGTCTGCCGAACAGCTCACGCTGGGCGGACTCGGTAGCGCCACCTCGTACGGCGGTCCGTAGGTGTAACCCAATTGGAAGACAAATCCGTTCTTGTCCCCGCCCGACTGGTTCAGAGGATGCCGGTAGCCCGCGCTGAAGTTGAGATACCGGTTCAGAAAGGCGCGGAACCCCGCCGTCAGGTCGGTGACGTTCTCGGCGTCGACCGGCGTGTTGTGAGTCTGGTCCCCGACCAGAATCTCCGAGTTCAGTTCGCTCATGAACTGGAACCGTGCATTATGGGGCAGGGTAAGACCGAAGCCCAAGGGCACCACGTGCGAGAGCTCGACGGGCTTACCATCATCCGGACTCTGCATCCAGCGGAAGCCCGCGTTCACATACACGTCCGCTTTCTCGGCGATGGTCTTCCCGGCCAATAAGTCGGATCCAAAAACCAGCGCGCCAGTTTGAGTCGGACGGAATTGCAGATAGGAGATGGAGCGATGCGTCGGGACCTGCAGGTATGTCCGCACGCCGACGTCCAAGGGACTGCCTTGCTCCTGCGAAAGGACGTTGAATTTGAGGCCTACGGATGCGGTCCCGATTCCGTTGCCCTGCAGCCCCATCCCGGCGAAGGGCAGCGCGTTGTAGTATCCGGCAGCACCCGTAAGTGCGCCCGTCGGGGTGGCCGGGGACCGCAGTTGCGGCAGGAGCGTGCTGCCGGGCATCAGCTGAGTTGCGGAAGGGGGAGCACCCGGAAACTGCGCGCCAAACAGCCCCAGTTGCTGCTGGCCTAAGCTAAGCTGATCGGAACGGCGGACCAGCACGCGCCGGTTCACCTCGAAGTTGACTCCCAGCTCCAGCCACCTCGTCAGGCCGGCGGAGCCGCCAAAACCCAGCGTGGTGATCGTCAATTGCCCCGGGTTACGGTTGATGCGGTCCAGCCAAACCGAAAACGAGAACTGGCCCGGCGGCAACGTGATGGGGGTATGGACCTTCCAGAGGCCGGTGTTGCCGGAGAGGCTCGCCGTGTTCTGGAGGAAACGGGATTCCGTCTGGTTCTGCGCCTGAGCGGCTAGTGTGATGAAGAGGAACCCAGCGGCTAAGAAAACGATTCCTTTATTCTTGAGCATGTGAATCCTCCTAAGGCTCGCGGTGATCCTGACTTGCGGGACTCCTGGACGCATTGGATCATGGTTTCGCTCCAGGGGGGGTGTTCTTAGGATAGCAAATCGGCCGCTGTCACTGAACCACTTTCCTGCTCAGTATGCGGCTCGTGCGTTGTATCGCGGAAGGGACTGCGGAAGGCTCCTGGAATAGTGGCGGGGCCGTTATTCCCGAGAGTCTTGGGGACCCGGGAATGCCCCAGGGTCTTTCAGTCGGCGGAGGCTTTGCTCATAGGGTGGCACGGCGATGCCTTTTTCGGTAACGATGGCCGAGACATACCGGTTCGGGGTGACGTCGAAGGCCGGATTCTTGACGGCGATGCCGACGGGCGCGATGCGGATCCCCTGAATCTCCGTTACTTCACTTTCGGC
>JBGPJR010000201.1:0-4289 GCA_041485545.1 Terriglobia bacterium | reverse complement strand
TCGGAGGGGAGAAAGACTCGCTTCTCGCGAGCGCTCGAGTACTAGTGGGGCAAATGGCGCATGGCCATGGCGGGGTAGCGCCCGCCGGCAGCGGCGGGTGGGAGACTTCGCCGATGCGAGCCACCTCCTCGGGCGCTACCGCGCTTGCAGCAGCTCTTCGGCATAGAGCGCGCCGGCGGGAGTTTCCTCATGCTTGAAAAAGACAAACACGTCCTTGTCGCGGGCCAGCAGGCTGCGGACCTTCTGTGCGATCTGCTTGCGGTCCTCCGGCGTGTAATCCGGCTTGCGCAGGCGGCAGTAAACGAAGTTGGCCGTCACCACTTCCGGTATTTCCAGTCTCTCCGATTCCGCCAGGCACAGCGCGATTCCATGTTTCTCGAGAAGGCGGTACACCGGGTCAGTGAGCCAGGAGGTGTGCCGGAACTCGAAGGTGTAGCGCAGGTCGGTGGGAAGCTCGGCCAGAAAATCCGCCAGCAGCGCCGTGTCGCACTGCAAGTTGGGAGGCAGCTGGAACAGGATGGCACCCAACCGTCTCGTGGCGCGCAACGGTTCCAGCGCATTCAAAAAAACGGCGGTGAATTCCGAGGCGTTCTTCAGCCGCAGCAGATGTGTGATGCGCATGTGGGCTTTGGTCGCAAAAGCGAAGCCGGGCCCGGTGGCTTCCACCCATTTTTGCAACGTGCCGGCGGGCGGGATGCGGTGGTAGGTGTAGTTGATCTCAACGCTGTTGAGCCGCCGCGCATAAATCTCGAGAAACTTTGTCGACGGAGTTTTAGCCGGGTAGAACTCCGGCTTCCAGCTCGGATAAGCAAATCCCGAGGTGCCTGCAAATAGTTGCGCCATGCCTGTCCCTATTGCGCGTGCGCCGCTCGCAGCGCGGATAGAAATTGCCGGGCGCGCTGCTCGATGTCCGGGGCTAGTAGAAGATCGCTGGCCACGGCCACGGCGTCCGCGCCCGCCTGGATTACCGCAGCAGCGTTCTCTAAGGTGATGCCGCCAATGGCTACCAAAGGCTTGTGCGTCAGTCGGCGCGCTTCGGAAACTCCCTGGAGGCCGACGAGCGGATCGGCATTCTTCTTGGTCGCGGTCGGAAAGACCGGGCCGATGGCAATATAATCCACCGGTTCCTGGTCGGCTAGCGCCACCTGCTCGCCGTTGTGCGTGGAGCGGCCAATGATCGCTCCGGCTCCCAGGAAGGCCCGGGCCTTCTCGGGCGGCAGGTCGTCCTGGCCGAGGTGCACGCCGCCGGCTCCGCACAGGGCCGCGACGTCGGCGCGGTCGTTGACGAGAAACAAACCGCCGCGGCCTCGGATCTTCTCGGCCAGGGTGCAGCACTCGTCGAAGTGGGCGCTCCGGAACGGCTCTTTATGCCGGTACTGGATAACCCTGACGCCCGCCTGGAGCAGCGCCTCCACAACCGTTCGCAAGGACCCCTCGCGGCGCAGCGCCGTGTCCACAATGGCGTAGAGCGGCTCCGCGGCAAACCAGCCGGCCACGCGGCGCTGCTGCGGGCCGGAGGACGTGAGTGGTTCCAAGCCCATTGACATCAATTACATATGGATGGTGCGCAGGGTCTAGCTTGACTTAACTGCGCGCCAGTGCGGGTTGCGGAAGGTAGCGTTCGAGGAACCCGAGATGGTAGTTGCCTTCCAGGAAATCCGGTTCCGTAAGAATCTTGCGGTGCAGCGACAGGGTGTTCTCCACGCCCTCGATCATAAACATTTCCAATGCGCGGCTCATGCGCCGGATTGCTTCCTCGCGGTTCCGCCCGTGCGTGATCACTTTGGCAATGAGGGAGTCATAATGGGGGTCCACGGAACACTCGGGGTAGCAGGCCGAATCCACGCGGACGCCCGGGCCGCCCGGCGTATGGAACGTGCGGATTTTGCCCGCGGAAGGAACAAAGCTGACCGGGTTTTCGGCAACCACACGACATTCGATGCTGTGGCCGCGCAACCGCAGAGGCCGCGGGACAATCTCGGCCAGTGAGGCGCCGGCAGCAATCAGGATCTGGCTCTTCACCAGGTCCACTCCCGTCACCATCTCCGTGATGGGATGCTCCACCTGGATGCGCGTGTTCATTTCGATAAAGTAAAGGCGCCCGAGCTCGTCCATGAGGAACTCGACCGTGCCTGCGTTGGTATAACCGACCTGCGTGAGAACGCGGGTCAGCATCGCGCCCATCTGCTCGCGTCGCTCCGGGGTCAGGGCGGGCGAGGGCGTTTCCTCCAGGATCTTTTGGAAGCGGCGCTGGATGCTGCACTCCCGTTCGCCCAGGCAGACCGTATTGCCGTGCTGGTCGGCCAGCACTTGAAATTCAATGTGCCGGGCGCGCGGGATCAGTTTTTCGATATACAGATCCTCGCTGCCAAAGGCCAGAACGGCTTCCTTGCGAGCAGCCTCAAAGGCAGACGACATCTCAGCCGGTTCTTGCACGCAGCGCATGCCGCGACCGCCGCCCCCGTCGCTGGCCTTGATCATCACGGGATAACCCAGCGAGGAGGCCCACTCGACGGCTTCCTCCGCGGTGTGAACCACGCCCTCAGAGCCGGGCAGAATCGGCACACCTGCCTCGTGCATCCTGGCGCGCGCCATGTTCTTGTGGCCCATCAGGCGGATCATATCCGGTGCGGGCCCGATGAAGGAGATTCCGCAGGTATGGCAAACGTCGGCAAAATTGGGGGCTTCCGCCAGCAGACCGTAGCCGGGATGGATGGCGTCGGCGCCGGTAATCTCGGCTGCGCTGATGATGTTGGCAATGTTCAGGTAGCTGGCAGAGGGCCGGGGAGGGCCGATACAAATGGCTTCATCGGCGAATCGCACATGCAGCGACGAGGCGTCGGCCTGCGAATAGACCGCCACGGTTGGAATGCCCAACTCCTTGCAAGCGCAGATCACCCGCAGGGCGATTTCTCCGCGGTTGGCAACCAGAATCTTCTGAAACATGGCTTTGCTCCGGGCGAGCGGTCTCGGCGGCTTCCGATCCGTCCTCAGGCGCGCTTGCCGGAAGCGGCCGGCTGGATCTCAAACAGCGGCTCGCCAAACTCTACCGGCTGGCCGTTCTCAACGTAACGTCGGAGCACTTCCCCGTCGACCTCCGATTCGATCTCGTTCATCAGCTTCATGGCCTCAATGATGCACAGCACCTGGCCGGCCTGGACCCGCTGGCCAACCTCGACAAATGGAGGTGCGTCCTGCCCAGGAGCGGAGTAGAACGTGCCCACCATGGGCGACCGGACAATGAACGACCCCTCAGCGGCCTCCGGAGGGATGCTGGAAGCCGCAGGAAGTGTACCATGGGAAGCGGCTCCCGGGAGCGCGGAGCTGACTCCGGCGCCCACGGGCATCACCCCAGGCGATCCGCCAGCGGTGTGGAGCACATGGAATTCCGCAGACCGGGCCGCAAGACCGCCGCGGCTGATCTTGATCCGAACGCCGGAGCGCTCCAGCTCAAACTCCGAAATTCCCTTTTCGGTGATCAGGTCAATGATTTCTCGGATCTCTTTAAGATTCATGATGAAGCACTGGACCCTACGCCCGGTCGAGCAAGAACAGCCGCTAGAGCTCCGTTAACTCCTTAGAGGTCTTCGTGAGAATTTCTCCGCCTTCTTTGCGAACCAGAACCACATCTTCAATCCGGACACCCCCGTAGCCGGGCACATAAACTCCCGGCTCTACGGTCACCACCGCTCCCTCCGGGAGAGGCGCCGCTTGGCCCCGGCCGATCCGTGGCGGCTCATGGATCTCCCGTCCCAGTCCATGTCCGGTGCTGTGGGTGAAATATCGCGCATAGCCGTATCGCCTCAGCACCCGCCGCGCGGCCTGATCGACCACGGCGCACTTCTGGCCGGCGTGGACGGCTTGCTCGGCCTCCTGCTGCGCCTCGAGCACCGCCCGATAAATCTGAGCGGCCCTGCGGGGTGCCCGGCCCAGGAAGATGGTCCGGGTCATATCGCTGGCGTACCCGTGCAGTATAACACCCAGGTCCATCAGAATGAATTCATTTGGCCGGAGCCGGCGATCGCCAGGCCGGGCGTGAGGGAGCGCGGCATGCTCGCCAAACGCCACGATGGTCTCAAAGGCAGGGCGCTCCCCTCCGTAGCGCCGCATCCGATACTCGATCTCCGCCGCAACCTCCAGCTCCGTGATTCCTGGGCGCAGCAGCGGGAGGGTTTCTTCATAGGCCCGCGACCCCAGCTCCACGGCCTTGCGGATCATGGCCACCTCTTGCGAGTCCTTCTGCATCCGAAGAGTTTCAACCCACCCCGTCGTTGGAACCAGCTTGGCTT